>CAYUOC010000040.1:0-2239 GCA_964446305.1 uncultured Terricaulis sp.
TGTCGGGCGCGGAGCAATTGAACACTTCCGAGGCGAAGCCGACGCGGCCCATGATTTCGGCGAGCGGCGCGTATTCCATGTTGGTGAGGCGCGGGCCTTCGAACTCGAAGGTGTCGTCCACATGCGGCGCGCCGGCGCTCGGCGGCATGAACATATTCCAAAGGCCGGCCTTCTTGGCCTTCACCTTCAGATCTTCGACGACCTCGATAACCTTCCAGCGGCCGCCCTCTTTCTGCTGCGCCTCATAGGTGGGGACAGCCGGATAGATGTGATCGTCCATGAAGCCCTGGACCTTGTCGATCCACTTTTTGGCGGTTTCGGTGTGTTCGAAATGCATGCTGTCCTCCCGCGCGGCGCTGGCGGCGTATTTGGCGGCACGCTAAAGCCGGGGGCGGACGGGAGCAATGCGAACAATGGACCTTGCCGCAGCGATACTTGAGCGCGGGGCCGTACGGCTGGAGCCGTTCGAGGAGCACCATCGCGCGGGGCTGGCGGCGGTGGCGGACGCCGAGCCGGAGATCTTTCGGCACATTCCCTTCCCGGTTGCAGCGAAAGGATATGGCGCATGGTTCGATTTCCTGCGCGCCGATCAGGCGGCGGGGCGTTCCATCCCGCACGCCGTATTCTGGAATGGGCGTGTTGTCGGGCAGTCCTGCTACCTCAACATTCGCCCGCGCGAGGCGGGCGTAGAGATTGGCTCGACCTGGTACGCGCGCGCCGCGCAAGGCGGCGTGATCAATCCGAGCTGTAAGCTGCTGTTGATTGGACACGCGTTTGGGTGCGGCGCTGAGCGGGTTGAGCTGAAGACCGATGCGCTGAATGAACACTCGCGCGGCGCGATGCTGAAGATGGGTGCGGTGTTTGAGGGCGTGCATCGCAAGCACATGCGGCGCGCGGATGGCTCGCTGCGGGATACGGCTTGGTTCTCTGTGGTGCGGGATGAGTGGCCGGCGATGAAGGCGGGTCTGGAAAAACGCCTCGCTGCATTGGGCTAAGACTTTTCAGACACATCGAACAGGCGTACGTTTGCGCTGACGCGAGCGCCGCTTTGCGGCTTTCGGGGCGCTCCCCGCCGCGCCGTTCTCCACTCAGTTTTGGAGGCGTGCGTGGGATTTCTCGTAACCTCTCTGCTCCTTGCGGTTGTTCTTGTGACGGCGACGGTGTCCGGCGTGTTCGGCATGGCTGGCGGGCTAATGCTGATGGGGGCGCTGACGCTGGTTATGCCTGTATCCGCCGCGATGGTGACGCATGGGGCGGTGCAGTTCATGTCGAACGGCTGGCGCGCGGTGCTGCACCGGGCGCACATCGATTGGCGGATTATCGTCATGTACGGCGCAGGCTCGGCAATTGCCGCAGGGCTGCTGGCTTCGGTGGTTTATGAACCGACGAAGGCCTGGGTTTATTTGATGCTGGGCCTGGTGCCGGGCTTGGCATGGCTGCCCAAGGGCGCATTTCATCTCGATGCGGCGAAGCCCACGCATGCGGTGGCGTGCGGGCTTTCGGTGACGGGGCTCAACGTCATCGCCGGTGTTTCCGGCCCGCTGCTCGATGTGTTCTTCGTGCGCACGAATTTATCGCGACACGCGATCGTCGCGACGAAGGCGGCGACGCAGGCGTTCAGCCATACGGTGAAGATGGTGTTCTACGGCGTGCCGCTGATCACCGCCGTCGATACCGGGCTGCCGCCGTGGTGGTTCTTCTTGGTCGCGGCCCCCCTGGCGATGATTGGCGCGTGGTTGGGCGGGATGGTGCTCGATCGGCTGAGCGACGTGAACTTTTTGAAGTACACGCGCTGGATCGTGACGGCGCTGGGGGCGGTGTATCTGGTGCAGGCGGCGGTGTTGTTCGCGACGGGCTAGCTCACGCTTCCCGGCCAAGAGAGCGCGCATCGAAGATGCGGGCGAACGCTGAGCCGGGACCTAGGGGATGACGAAGCGTCGTGCTTGAAGCTCCTGGGTCCCGGATCGCACCCCGGCGTTCGCCGGGGCTGCGTCCGGGAAGCGTGAGAGTTTCAGATATCGCCACCCTCTGCGGTTGCCGCGCCCTCTTCCACATCCAGCAAGTCCGCGGGTTTGCACTCTAGCGCTTCGCAAATCTTCGCGAGCGTTTCGAAGCGGACGCCTTTGACTTTGCCGTTGCGCAGCAATGAAAGGTTCGCTTCGGTGATGCCGACGCGTTCGGCCAAGTCTTTCGACTTCATCTTGCGGCGCGCAAGCATCACATCGAGGGTGACGACGAT
>CAYUOC010000040.1:2339-8853 GCA_964446305.1 uncultured Terricaulis sp.
GCTTCGAGGACGCGGCCGAGAACGGCGACGAACGCGGCGAAGGCGATGAGGCCGAGGTCGAACGGCTCGAAATGCCAGATGAAGCCGCGGCCCTCTTGGGTGATCCATGAATAGATTGTCGGCGAGCCGACGATCTTGAAACCAAGCGCCCAGAGCGCGCCTTCTGCCGCCTTGCGAATGCCGGAGCTCGCCTTGAGCGTGAAGAAGTGAGCCTTGCCGTACTCGTCGAGCACCTTGCTCAAATCGAGCAGCGCACCGGCCAGCAGAAAGCTCGGCAGCGCCAGCACCCAGAAGAGCAAAAGCGCATTGAGGACAGCCAGGATGCTCCGCAGGTCGAAGGTGACTTGCTGGGCCGTCAGCCGCGCCAGTGCGGGCGCGGCGCCGTCCGCGACCGCACCCAGGGCGATCAGAATCGCTCCCACCACGGCGGCGGTGGCGGCCCCACCGGCCAGTTGCTGCGCGCGTTGAAGCGGCGCGAGTGCGGCTTCAGTCATTTGCGGACCCCTCTCAAGTCGGACGATAATGAATTATCGTCTTACAATAATTTTGTCAAGAGGTGGGTGCGGGATGGTTAAGGTGGCGTCAACCGCTGGGCGGGTCCCATGGATCACTTGAGATTCGAGGCGGCAAATAATGCCTATCATCACGCACATCCTGCTCTACGCGGCGTACGCCATGGTCTCGCTGACAGTGGGGCTGGCGCTGAACCAGGTCGGCGGCGAAGGACTGGGGTCTTCGATCCTTGGCGGCATCGCGTTGTTTTCGGCCTGCGCGGTGACGCATGCGGGCATTTCGGCGAGCGCAGCGGCGGGGCGGATCGGCAAGGCCGAGAAGAAGATCAAAGGCGACATGGATCGCCTGCGCACGGCGCATCGCGAAGTGGCGGCCGATATCGATGCCGTGCAGACGCGCCTCGATCAGATCGAGACGCAGATTGCGTTTGGCGCTCCACCGCAGCAGCCGCAGATCGCGGCGCCAACAAACAGCGCCGCGCCGCTCGAGATGCGTATGATCGATCAGATCGTCGATAAGCTTGGCGCAGCCATGGATGCGCGCCTGCAGACGATCCAGGGCGCGGGCAACATCACGGCCATCAATCCGACCGCCGCGCGCGGGCCGATGGATTTGGTGCGCGAAGCGTTGATGGAGAACCGCGTCGAGCTGCACCTGCAGCCGATCGTGCAGCTGCCGCAGCGCAAGACGGCGTTCTATGAGGGCTTCACGCGCCTGAAAGATGCGAACGGCCGCCTGATCCTGCCGACGGAGTTTATACCGGCGGCAGAGCAAGCCGGCCTCATGGGCACGATCGACAACGTGTTGTTGTTCCGCTGCGTGCAGATCGTGCGCAAGTTGATGAAGCAGGATCGTCGCATCGGCATCTTCTGCAACCTCTCGCCGGCGGCTTTGGCGGACGAGCACTTCTTCCCGCAATTCCTCGACTTCATGCGCGAGAACCGCGATCTGGCCGGCAGCGTGATTTTCGAAATTCCGCAAGACGCCTATGAGAACCGCACCTCGATCGAAGCGCGGGCGATGGCGAAGCTGGTGGACCTCGGCTTCCGCTTCTCGATCGACCGGGTGACCAATACGGAGATTGACCTGCCGGATCTTGAGCGCTCCGGCGTTCGCTATGTGAAAATCGCGGCGGGGACGTTGGTCGAGCAGATCGTCCATCGCGGCTTGCGGCCGCGTTCGGCGATCACGCGCGAGATTTCGTCGTCGGACATCGGCGCCGTTTTCCAGCGTTATGGCGTCGACCTGATCGCCGAGCGCATCGAAGCGGAAGACACCGTGCTCGAAGTACTCGATCTCGACGTGCCGTTTGCGCAAGGGCACCTGTTCGGCGCGCCGCGGGCGATCAAGGAAAGCCTGATGGAAGAAACCGCGCCGCCGCGGGAATTCTATCTGAAGCAAACTGGGCGCGTTGGCTAAGTCACATCTCTCATTCCGGACGCACGCTGCGCGATCCGGAACCCAGAACCAAAGATGGAACGGTTACCCTGGGTCCCGGGTCTCTGCTTCGCTCCGCCCGGAATGAGAGTTGAGTTTTTCTGTCTGCCGACGCACCTACTCTGTCATGACGAAACTCATCGCCATCACCGGCGGCTCGGGCGCGGGAAAGACAACGATTGCCTACGCGCTCGCGCGGCGGCTTGGGCCCGGCGCCATCGTGATTTCCGAGGATGATTATTACCGGTGCTCGTCGACAGTGCCCGGCTTTGACCGCGAGACTTACAATTTCGATGTGCCGAGCGCCAAGGAGCACGCGTTGCTTGAAGAGCAGCTGGCGCTCGCAAAGAGCGGCGTGGCGTTTGATAAGCCGGTCTACGACCTTGAAACATGCCTGCGAAAACCCGACCTCGAACGCATCGTTCACGCGGATTTTGTGATCGTGGAAGGCCTGCACTTGCTGACCACGCCCGCGCTACGCGACCTCTTCGACTTGAGCGCCTTCGTGCATGCAGATGAATCTCTGCGCCTTGGCCGGCGGATGATCCGGGACGCCGGCACACGCGCACGCGCGCCGCGTTCGGTCATGGCGCAGTTCTTCATGAACGTGCGGCCAATGCATGAGAAATACGTCGAGCCGCAGCGGGCGCTGGCGGACATGGTGATCGTATCGCCTTACGAGGCAGGACCAGACCATGCGGACGCGAGCGCCGCACAGATTGCGGACCGTTTGACGTGACCCAACCGATCGAGAGCGTGGACGAGATCGCCGAGCGCTACGACGCGGTGCTGTGCGACGTCTGGGGCGTCGTTCACAATGGGCGCCAGGCCTACCCTGCCGCGTGCGCGGCGCTGCAACGGCTGAAGCGCGCTGGCAAGCACGTCATCCTGATCACCAACGTGCCGAAGCCGCGCGGGCCGATACCGGGGCAGCTCGATCGCGCCGGCGTGCCGCGCGATGCGTGGGACGCGATTGTCACGTCGGGCGATGCAATCCGCGCGGAGCTGGCCCAGCGCGCGCCGGGGCCCATGTTCAAGATCGGGCCCGACGATTACGACCGCACGCTTTGGGAAGGCTTGGGCCTGGCGCAGGCGCCGCTGAGCGAGGCGGCGTTCTTCGCGATTTCAGGTTTGAACCGCGATGACGAAACGCCGGAAGACTACGCGGACGTGCTCCGCGAAGCGAAGGCGCGCGATCTGGATTTCATCTGCGCCAATCCGGACATCGTCGTGCAGCACGGCAATCGTATGATCTGGTGCGCGGGCGCGATTGCGCGCGACTATGAGGCGATCGGCGGCAAGGTGATCATGGCCGGCAAGCCATTCCCGCCGATCTATGATCTGGCGCGGAAGGAATTGGCGGCGATTGCGCGGCGCGAGATCGAGCCATCACGCATCCTCTGCATCGGCGATGGCGTGGTCACGGATATCGCCGGCGCCAACGCGCAAGGACTGGACAGCCTCTTCATCGCCGCCGGCATCCACGGCGAAGGGCTGTGGACCGACGGCAAGCTCGATCCGACGAAGGTCGACGCGGCGCTGGCGGCGGAGAACGCGCGCGCGACGTATGCCATGGCGGCGTTGGCTTAGTACGTCCGTACGCCGAGATCGTCGAATTGCTGGCCGATGTGGCCGTCGAAATCGCGGGCCTGGTTCATGTCTTCGGTGCCGTCATTGTCGCCGCTGCGGCGGCGCGCGACGCCACGGCCGAACAGCGCAATCGGGTTGCCGGACTCCACCGCGAGCGCGGCTTCAAATGAGGTTTTCGCGTTCGCCCACTCGCCTTCGCGCAATTGCAGAACCCCCAGGCAGAGTTGGCCTTCAACATTGCGCGGATCGGCGGAGACAGCGGCTTCGGCGTCCTGGCGGGCGCGTTCAAGCTCGCGCTCTTCATTGAGATCAAGCCAGCAGCGACCGGCACGGGCTTCGGCGAGATTGCCGTCAGCGCGGATCGCTTGGTCATAGTCATTGGCGGCGCCGTCGAGATCGCCCAGACGCTGCTTGGCGCGCGCGCGGCCGGCAAGCGCGCGGGCGGAACGCGGCTCGTGGCTAAGCGCGGCATTGAAGAGCGTGATCGCTTCCGAGAACTCGCCGCGGCGAACAAGGATCTGGCCCACAAGTTCGTTGGCCTCACCGGATTGGTGCAACTCGATAGCGCGGCGGAGCACCGGTTCGGCGGCGTCGAGCTGGCCACTAGCGAGGAGGATGCGGCCACGGCCCAGCAGCGCCGCGGGGTTTTCGTTGTCGAGTTCGATGGCGGAGGCATAGTCGCGCAGCGCTGCCGTGACATCGCCCGCTTCGTCATACGCGTCGCCGCGGGTGCTGAAGGCGACGGAGCGCTGCTCGGGCGTGAGCGATTGGTTCTGCGCCGCGACAGTGCAGGCTTCGATCTTGGCTTCCGCTTCTTCGGCCGTCAGGCAGCGCTCGGAATCGCTGACTTCAGCCGGGCGTTCACAGGCGGCGAGCGCCAGCGCCACGACCGCGCCCAGAAGCCAAATTTTGCGCATGCGCCCCTCCGAAAGTCAGAGGATCACATAGCAAGGCCGGCGGGGATGGCAAATTCTGGAAGCCGCCCTTTGGGCGGGCGAACGCTTAGAACGCGCCGATCACCGGCACGAGCGTGGATTTCAGCGCCTGGGCGCTGAACGGCTTCACGATGTAGCTGGACGCGCCCTGCGCTTCGACGCCCTCGTCATTGTCATTGGCCACCATGACGAACGGGGTTTTGGCGATGCGTTCCTCGGCGCGCACACGCTGCAGGAATTCCATGCCGGTCATCGGGCTCATGTGCGAGTCCGAGATGACGAGGGCGTATTCCTTGGTGCGCATCTTGGCCAGAGCGGCGGCGCCGTCATTGGCCTCGTCGATATTGGTGAAGCCGAGTTGGCGGAGCAGGTTTCGCATGATGCGGATCATGGTGTTGTAGTCATCCACGATCAAAATCGGCATCGTCATCGAAACAGACATTGCG
This sequence comes from uncultured Terricaulis sp., assembly GCA_964446305.1. Classification (GTDB taxonomy): domain Bacteria; phylum Pseudomonadota; class Alphaproteobacteria; order Caulobacterales; family Aquidulcibacteraceae; genus Vitreimonas. The sequence goes on from CAYUOC010000040.1 coordinate 7,261, forward strand.
CCAGCCCCTTTTCCCATCGACCGGCTTTTGTTGTTCCAGAGGGAAGCGGCACACCGCCGGACCAGGGTGCGATGGCCCGGCGGTGAGACGTTTCCGGCTCTAAAGTGCGCCGTGTCGTGAGATCACGGATAGCAAAGAGACGAGAATTTTCGGTAAAACAGCACTTAAGTATGAATGAACGCGCGCCTATTCGTGGGCGCTGCGGTTAGAGATTGGAAACGGATAGGCGCAGTTCAGGCGCCTTTGCGAAAGACTTTGTGAACGAATGCCGAGCTTGGGACCAACCTCAACAATTCCTAATGATGCGCGCGGCGCAGCGATCGCGCTTGGGAATTTCGATGGCGTGCACATCGGCCACCAAGCCGTCGTCGCCAGCGCCCGTGAGGTGGCCGATGAACTTGGCGTTGCGTTGGGCGTCGCGGTGTTCGAGCCGCACCCTCGCCGCTTCTTCAAGCCGGACGTCGCGCCCTTTCGCTTGCAAAGCGCGCGACAGCGGGCGCGGGCGCTGGGTGAGCTTGGCGTCGAGGAAGTGTTCGAGATTGGCTTTGACGCGGGCCTGGCGGACTCGAGCGACCGTGAGTTCGCGGCGCGCGTGCTGCGCGATCTGCTGGGTGTCGCACATGTGAGCGTCGGCGCAGACTTTGAGTTTGGCAAAGGCCGTGGCGGCAATGTGAAGTCGCTTGCGCGGCTGGGCGATGAGATGGGGTTCAGCGTCGAGGCGGTCGAGCCCGTGGGGGGCGAGAATAAGATTTCCTCAACCAGCATCCGCGCAGCGATCGCGCGCGGCGATATGGCGGCGGCAACGGAGGCGCTGACACGCCCCTGGGCAATCGAAGGCGAAGTGCTGCGCGGGTTTCAGCGCGGGCGGACGCTTGGCTTCCCAACCGCGAATGTCGCGTTGGGCGAATATTTGCGGCCGCGTTTGGGCGTTTATGCCGTGCGCGTCGATCTCGGTGATGGGGTGTTGCTGCCTGGCGCGGCGAGCGTCGGCGTGAACCCGACCGTGGATGCGCCGCTCCCCGAACCATTGCTTGAGGCGCATCTGTTCGATTTCAGCGGCGATCTCTACGGCAAGACGATAGAGGTCGAGCTAATCGCGTTCCTGCGCGACGAGGCGAAGTTCGACTCGCTCGGCGAGTTGAAGCGGCAGATGACGCAGGATGTCATCGATGCGCGGCGCGCGCTCGTCGGCGCCTAAACCGGCTTCGCGGTCGCCTTCACTTCGGCTTCGCCTTCGAGCACGACTTTATCGCCGACACGGCATTCGCACTTGAGCTTCACGCGGCGGCCGCGCTCGATGAGTTCGATCACCTCAATCGTGGTTTCGACGGTGGCCCCGATCATCACCGGCGCGCGGAAGTTCAGACCCTGCGAGATGTAGATCGAGCCGGGGCCAGGCAGGCGCGTGGCGATCGCAGCGGAGACGAAGCCGGCGGTGAACACGCCGTGGGCGATGCAACCGCCGAACGGCGTGGTCGCGGCGTAGGCTTCGTCGAGGTGGATCGGATTGTGATCGCCACTGATCTCGGCAAAGGCGGCCACCTTCTCCTTAGTGACGACGTTGCGCGTGGTTTCGCGCATGCCGACCCGGAG
>CAYUOC010000040.1:8953-27460 GCA_964446305.1 uncultured Terricaulis sp.
TCGAACGTGCCGGGGACGATGGCTTCGCGGTACATTTTGCGGGCTTCGTCGTCGGAATGGTCCATGCGGCTTTCCATGGCCTTCTTCCAGGCGTCTTCGTTGGGCCATTGGGCGTAAGCGATGTAGACGCCCTCTTCCTGTTTATGGAGACGTGACCCCCAACCGCCGAATTCCGCGGCGATGCGCTCGGTGCCGCGACGCCAACCGGCCTCGAATTGCGCTTCGAGCCCTGGTACCACCTGCCAGCGATAGATCACTGCGAACATGCCGAAAACTCCAGAGCCCCCTTCTAACCCGGAAGCCGAGCGCATTGCGAAGTTCCTCGCGCGCGCGGGCGTGTGCTCGCGCCGGGATGCGGAGCGGCTGATCGAAGAAGGCCGGGTGAAGCTCAACGGCAAGGTGCTCGATACGCCGGCCGTAAAGGTGACGGCGGCCGACAAAGTGCTTGTGGACGGCCGGCCGATCGGTGCGCCGGAGGCGTCGCGGATGTGGCGCTATCATAAGCCTTCAGGTTTGGTGACGACGCACCGCGATCCGGCGGGGCGGCCGACCGTGTTTCAGAATTTGCCCGGCGACATGCCACGCGTGATTTCGGTCGGGCGGCTCGATCTGACGTCCGAGGGCCTGCTGCTGCTCACCAATGACGGCGAACTGGCGAGGCGCTTGGAATTGCCGGCGAATGGTTGGCTCCGGCGCTATCGGGCGCGGGCGTTCGGGCGCGTGAGCCAGGAAGAACTCGATACGCTGAAGAACGGCATCACGGTTGACGGCGTGCGCTACGGCTCGATCGACGCGAAGCTCGAGCGCGGCAGCGGCGCCAATTCCTGGATCACCGTCAGCATCACCGAAGGCAAGAACCGCGAAGTGCGGCGCGTGCTCGATGCGCTGGGCTTACGCGTGAACCGGCTGATCCGCACATCGTACGGGCCGTTTCAACTCGGCACTCTGCCGCCTGGCGCAGTCGAGGAGATTCCGCGCAAGGTGCTCAAGGAGCAGCTGGGCAAAGACGCCTTCTAGTGCCCGCCGAGGAACGTCGGGATCGCGGGAATGATGCCAGGCCAGAGGATGTGACCGCCTTCCCACACCATGCGCGTACCAGCGAAAACGATAATGACTATGCCGATCACGGCGATCCAGCGGTGCTTCTCGATCACGCGCGCGATCACGGTCGCGGCGACGCCCATCAGGATGACTGACAGGATGAGGCCGAACCACATGATGACTTCGTTGTGGCGCGACACCGCCGCCACCGCGAGCACGTTGTCCAACGACATCGAAACGTCGGCCACGATGATCGTCAGCAGCGCGCTGAAGAATGTCTTGGGCGTCTTGCCGCCGGACGCCACGACTTCGGCAACGTGCTCGCCCGCGACAGGATCGCCGACCTGAATGGGCTGATGCTTACGCAAGTCGTCCCACATGCGCCACGCCACCCAATAGAGAAGCAAGCCACCCGCCAGCAGCAACCAATCGATCGCGAGCAATTGCTGCGTGACAGTCGCGAAGATGATGCGCAGCACGAGCGCAATGATGATGCCCCAGAAGATCGCGCGGCGTTGTTGAGCCGAGGGAAGCGCCGCAGCGGCCAGGCCAACGGCGACGGCGTTATCGCCAGCGAGCGCCAAGTCGATCAGAACGACCGAAAAAAAGGCGGCTAGGTTTGCAACTGCTAGATCGGGGTTGAACAGGTCGGCAAAGTGGGCGGCCAGAGATTCCACGTCGTTCAACTCCGCTATCGGCGACCCTCAAGCGGGGCCGCTCTTGTTCACGAACGGCGGTCCGCACGTCAAGCGTCCGGCGACCGGCAAACAGCGCTAATTACCGTTCGCTAGCCGAACGATGCAGCCAAAACCGAGTTGCGCTTCAGAAGCGCCCGGGCGATGCAGCGCGCATGAGAATTGTCGGAGGCAACTTTAAGGGGCGCGCAATTGCGGCGCCGCAGGGCCGTGACACGCGTCCGACTTCCGACCGGGCGCGGGAGAGCATTTTCAATGTTCTGGCCCACGCCGATTGGTCGCCGGGCATCGAGGGACGGCGCGTGTTGGACCTATTCGCAGGCTCCGGCGCGTTAGGGCTCGAGGCGATGTCGCGCGGGGCGGCGTTTGCGCTGTTCGTCGAGACTGAGTCCGCCGCGCGCGGCGCCATCCGCGACAACATCGAAGCGCTTGGCCTGTTTGGCACGACGCGTATCCATCGCCGCGACGCCACCGACCTTGGCGTGAAGCCGGCAGGCCTGGGCGATCCGTTCGATCTCGTATTTCTCGACCCGCCCTATGGTAAGGGTTTGGGCGAGCGCGCTCTGGCGCGCCTGGGCGAAGGCGGCTGGATCACGCCGGAGGCGCTCATCATGCTCGAAGTCGGCGCGGAAGAGACGCCGCAGTTGGCGGCGTTCGAAACGCTGGATGAGCGCGGCTATGGCGCAGCCAAGGTATTCTTCCTGAGGCCGCGCTAAAGCGCTTACGGCGTCGGCGACGGGTTGACGCGCTGCGGCGTTATCTGCGGATTCACCTGGATCGAACGCTCACGCAGTTGCGGCGCCAATTGCACATCATTGCGCAAGTTGGTGCGGAACTGGCGTTGGCAGCGCTGCAGCAATTCCTCATCCGGCGCGGCGACATCGTGCTGCTCCTGCGCTTGGCGCAAGCGCTCGCACGCTTCGCGGGTGCGGCCCGAACGGTCGAGCGCGCGGACGAGCTGCTGGGCGTCAGCCTGGATGACGGCGGCGGCGGCCGAATCCGGCGCGGCTTGAGCCACCTCCTCGCGTGCGGTGTAGGCCTGCGAGAAGCGGGCGCTGGCAGCGGTGAAATCGCCACGTTCCTCGGCGATCTGCCCGAGCTCCGAGGCCACCGGCGCGCGCAGTTGCGGCGAGGTGAGCTGCGGCAGCGCTTGCTGCAATTGCGCTTCGGCTGCGGCGGTGTTGCCCGTGTTCTGGGCCTCGACGCCTTCCGAAACTTGAGCGGCGGCTTGGGCCTCGGCGCTGCGGTTGGTGCGCTCATAGGAGCGCGACAGCATCCGCCAAACCGCCGGATCGCGCGTGCGCAGGCTCGTGGCCTGCTCCAGCGCGCGCTGGCCGAGCGGGTTGGCGTTGGCTTCACCAACCGAACCGCAGAGCAGATAGATCTCATCGCGCAACGGATCATCCGGATGCGCTTGGGCGTAGGTCCATAGCGTCTGCATGGCGGAGTCGCGTGTGCTTGCCTGCGACATCTGCGCGACCGCGAGGCGGACTTGCGCGTCGGGGTGTGCGGCAAGCGCGGTGAAGGCGGCGCGATAGGTCTCACTGGCGGTGGCGTCGAACGAGGCTTCGGTGACAGCGCCATCTGTTACCGCGGCGGACGGCGCCATCTCAGACGCAGGCGAACGCGCCGAGCCATCGACGCTAGCGCTTTGCGTTTCACCGAGCGCACCCGCTTCAAGGATTTCCGCAAGCTGGATCGCTTGCTCTGGCGTGAGCTGGCCTTCAGCCAGCAAGCGCAAAAGTTCAGCGCGCAAATCCGGCGCAGGCGGATCGGGACGGACGAAATCGTTCACGACCCAGGCAATGCCGGCGATCAAAGCAATCACGGTCAAAAGCGAGACGATGCGGATGCGCGTGCCGAGCTTGCGGCGGCGGCGTTCTATCTCGGCCGTGTTCACATCACGTCCCGAGAGCTTGGCGCTCAACACTTCGACCAGGAGCTGCATTTGCGGCGCGTTGGCGCCGCCGTTCCAGCGGGTGAAATCTTCAGCTTGGAATGCGCCGAAGCCGAGCGGGATCTGGACGTTGTCGAGCATCACCGGCACGAGGCGGCCTTCATCACGGGCGCGGCCGGCTTCGTCGCGCACGAACGTCGAGTTGGTGGAGCTTTGCGTCCAGACGACGATGACGGCCTTCGCCGTCTTCAGTTCTTTCTCGATGATGGCGGTGTAGTCCTGGCCCGCGGCGAGCGAGCGATCCCACCAGACATTGAAGCCGCGCTCCTGCAGCGCTTCAGCAAGAGGCCGGACGCGATTGCGATCTTCGCTGGCGTAAGAAATGAAGATGTCCGCCATACGCGTACCCCTGCCACGGCGCGTTCTCGCACCGGCCTCGTTTGTCCCTCGAACCGTATTAGGCGCTCAAGACCGCGACGGGAAGATGACATGGGTCACTCATTGGGAGTACCCGCGGCAAAAGAGAGAGATTTCAAGGAACTCGGACGATGATGTCGCCGGTGGCGGGGTCGATTTCCATGGTCCCGTCGCTGCACATTGATTGCGCCGCCTGGCTGATCCGCGCGAATGCGGCCTCGACTTCCGGTGTGTTCTGGCGGCTAGGGATCACCCAACGGACGGTCCGGCGCAAGCGGCCCTCGCGCACCTGCGGATAGATGTCCTCCGAAACCCGAAACTCGCGCATCACGCGCTGCGTGGCCTCGCCGAAGCCATAGCCCTGTGGCCATTCAAACGCTGTCTCGCAATTTGGACGGCGATCCTCGCCGATTGTGCAGCACATGACAGCGACGCCAGGCATTTCGTGATTCAACGCCGCGCGTGGATACAGGCGTGCGAAATCAGCGCCGCTCGCCCTCCGATCCCACGACATGTGGACCACAGTCGGCGCCGGCGTGGCCGCTGGCGGCGTTGTAGTTTCTTGCGCAAACGCGGCGCCGATCGCCCCGCATGTCGACAAAATTAAGAGTGCAACACTCCGCATGGGCCGAGCTTAACCGTGCGCACCGGTGTTCGCTAGCTGTGTTCCGGCGCATGCCTTTGCGTGGCGCGCGGTAGTGTGTGCTTCTTATCCACTACGCGTGCAGTCCGCGCGGAACTGGCGGCGATAGCGCACGTTCGACACGTGCGGAGATGGTTCCGCTCAACCCCCTTAAGGAGGGCGTATGGACTGGGATCGTGTCAAAGGAAAATGGAAGCAGATGGGCGGTCAAGCCAAGCAACAATGGGGCAAGCTGACCGACGACGACCTCACCCGCATCGACGGAAAGCGCGATGAACTGGAAGGTCTGCTGCAAGAGCGCTACGGCAAAAGCAAAGACGACGTCCGCAAGGAAGTCGACGACTGGCTGAACCGCGTTTGAGCTAAGCGCTAAGCTCAGAAACGGCCCGCTGCAGAGCGGGCCGTTTTTGTTGTTGGTGCTACCGCTCGATGAACAGCGCCGCGGGGTGCTCTAGCAGGCCCTTCACCCGCTGGATGAAGGCGGCGGCGTCGTAGCCATCCACGACGCGGTGATCGAAGGACGAGCTTAGGTTCATCATCTTGCGGACGACGATCTGGCCGTTCTTCACCACGGGGCGTTCCACGAGCTTGTTCACGCCGATGATCGCGACTTCCGGGTGATTGATCACCGGCGTTGTCACGATGCCGCCTAGGGCGCCGAGCGAGGTGATGGTGATGGTTGAGCCAGAAAGCTCGTCCTTGCCGGCGCTGTTGTTGCGGACGGCCGCAGCGAGGCGCGAAACTTCAAGCGCGCTATCCCACACATCGCGCGCTTCGGCGTGGCGCACGACCGGCACGATCAGGCCGTTATCGGTTTGGGTGGCGATGCCGATATCGACGTTCTCGTGGCGATAGACGACGCCCTGCTCGTCGTCGTAGCGGGCGTTGATCTGCGGGAAATCCGGCAGCGCCAACACCAGTGCGCGCATCAGGAACGGAAGCATGGTGAGCTTCGGCTGATCGTTGCGCTTGGTGGCGTTCAGATGCGCGCGGAGCTCTTCAAGCTCGGTGAGATCGGCTTCTTCGACGTAGGCGAAGTGCGGGATGCGGCGCTTAGCGTCCTGCATCTTTTCCGCGATCTTGCGCCGGAGGCCGATGACTTTGACCGGCTCGATGCCGTTCTTTTCAGCGAGCGCCGAGCCGCCGCGACGTTGGCCAACGGCGGGTACGAGCACGGCGTCGAGGTCTTCGTGCGTGATGCGGCCTTCCGGGCCAGTGCCGCGCACTTGGCCCAGATCAATGCCGAGCTTCTGCGCGCGGGCGCGCACCGCGGGCGAGGCTTGCGCTTGGCTCCACTCGTGGACGGAAGCGTCACGCGCGGCGGGCTTGGCGACGGCTTGCTGCGACTTCGGCGCGTTCGGCATCGCGGCAGCGGGCACAGGCGTCGCTTTCGGCGCGGCGCCTTGCATGGCCGCTTGCACTTGATCTTCGGACCATGTGGCGCCCGCGGGCGCTTTGATCTTCGGCTTCGGCGCAGCTGCGCCATTGGCCTGCGGCGCGGGAGCCGGTGGAGGCGGCGGCGCTTTCGCTTCCGCCTTTGGCGGCGGCGGCGCGGCAGCAGGCTCTTCGCCTTCAACTTCGGTTTCGAACACGACGATGGCGCCGCCGACCGGCGCCATATCGCCCGGTTCACCGTGGATCGAGACGACTTTGCCGTCGACGGGAGAGGTCATCTCGACCGTCGCTTTATCGGTCATGACATCGACAAGCGGCGCGTCTTCCTTGACGACATCGCCAACGCGGACGTGCCAGGCGACGATCTCGGCTTCGGCGGTGCCTTCACCCACGTCGGGGAGTTTGAAAACGAACTGGCCCACGTCAGGACTCCAATACGCGGCGCATGGCTTTGATGATGCGCGGCGGTGTCGGGAAATACTCCCATTCCTGGGAGTGAGGATATGGCGTGTCGTAGCCGGTCACGCGCTGGATCGGCGCTTCAAGGTGATAGAAGCAATGCTCTTGCACGAGCGCTGAGAGTTCGCCGCCGAAGCCTGAGGTGCGGGTGGCTTCGTGGACGATGACGCAGCGGCCGGTTTTTTCGACCGAGTTCACGATGGTCTCGATGTCGATCGGCACGAGCGTGCGCAGATCGATCACTTCAGCATCGATGCCAGCTTCAGCAGCGGCGGCGATGGCAACGTGGACCATGGTGCCGTAGGCGATGATGGTGAGCGCTTCGCCCTCTTTGACGACGTTCGCCTTGCCGAGCGGGATCTTGTAGTAGCCCTCAGGCACTTCCGACGCGGCGTGCTTCGACCACGGCGAGACTTGGCGATCGTGGAAGCCATCGAACGGGCCGTTATAGATCCGCTTCGGCTCCATGAAGATGACTGGGTCATCGTCTTCGATAGCAGAGATGAGCAAGCCCTTCGCGTCGTACGGTGTTGACGGGATCACCGTCTTCAAACCGGCGACGTGCGTGAACAGTGTTTCCGGCGACTGGCTGTGCGTCTGGCCGCCGCGAATGCCGCCGCCGTACGGCATGCGCACCGTGAGCGGGACAGTGAAATCACCGGCGGAGCGATAGCGGATGCGCGAGGCTTCGTTCACGAGTTGATCGTATCCCGGGTACATGTAGTCGGCGAATTGGATCTCAACGACGGGGCGCAGGCCGTAGACGGCCATGCCGATGGCCGTTGCGGTGATGCCGTTTTCGCTGATCGGCGCATCGAAGCAGCGCTTCAGCCCATACTTCTGCTGCAGGTGCTCGGTGACTTTGAACACGCCGCCGAAATAGCCGACGTCTTCGCCGAACGTGAGCACGTTCGGATCGCGTTCCATCATGGTGTCGAGCGCCGAGTTGAGCGCTTGGATCATGGTCATGCTGGCCATGGGCCTTAAGCTCCCTGCTCGTCGCGCTGCTGGCGGAGGTGCCACGGCACTTCCTTGTAGACGTCCTCGAACATCTCGGCGCGTTTCTGCGGCGCTTCGGTGCTGAGGACGCCGATCTTCTCCGCCTCGCGGCCCGTGGCGCGCACGGTTTCGACGGCTTCCTCTTGCGCCTGACGATGCTGCTCTTCGGACCATTCGCCGAGCGAGACCAGGTGATCGCGCAAGCGTTCGATCGGATCGCCGAGCGGCCAGCAGCGGCCTTCGTCCGCCGGGCGATAGCGCGAAGGATCGTCGGAGGTTGAGTGCGGGCCGCCGCGATAGGTGAAGTGTTCGATGAGCGTCGGGCCGAGATTGGCGCGCGCGCGCTCAGCGGCCCACTTGGTGACAGCGTAAACGGCGAGGAAGTCGTTTCCATCGACTCGCAGCGGCGGCATGCCGTAGCCCACGGCGCGCGCGGCGAAGGTGGTGTTTTCACCCCCGGCAATGCCTTGGAACGAAGAGATCGCCCACTGATTATTGACGACGTTGATGATCACCGGCGCCTTGTAAACGGCGGCGAAGGTCATGGCGGCGTGGAAATCGCCTTCCGCTGTCGAACCGTCACCCAGCCAGGTCGCGGCAATGCGGCCATCGTTCGAGTACGCGGACGCCATCGCCCAACCGACAGCTTGCGGCACTTGCGTGGCGAGGTTGCCGGAGATCGTGAAGAACGCTTCCTTCTTCGACGAATACATGATCGGCAATTGCCGGCCCTTCAGCGGATCGCGCGCGTTCGAATAGATCTGGTTCATCATGTCGATGAGCGGGTACTCGCGCGCGACCAGGATGCCCTGCTGGCGATAGGACGGGAAACACATGTCGTCGCTATTCAGCGCCATGGTTTGCGCAATCGCGATCGCCTCTTCGCCGAGGCATTGCATGTAGAAGCTGGTTTTGCCTTGGCGCTGCGCGCGGTGCATGCGCTCGTCGAACGCGCGCGTGAGCAGCATGTATTTCAAGCCGCGGCGCAGCTCTTCCGGCGAGATGCTCGGCGTCCAGGGGCCGAGCGCGTTGCCGTCCATATCGAGCACGCGGATCAAGCCATACGCGTAATCGCGCATCTCAACAGCGGATTCTTCGATGTCAGGCTTCGGCGTCGCGCCGGGTTCGGGGAACGACCAGCCGCTGAAGTCAGGCTTATCGCCCGGGCGCGCGCGCGGCTTCGGGATGTGCAGATCGAGCGCGTTCGGCTTGCGGCTCATGTCGTCCATTACCCTTTTCTCGCGGCTTCTAGCTTCTCGCGAACGATACGGTCGGCGGCGGCTTGCGGCGTGATGTTGTCCGCCTTGGCGATATCCAACACGCGCAATACCCGCGGAGCAATGGCGCGGACGCGGGCTTCGACCACATCGGCGGCCTCGCCCAGATATTCGGCCGAGACGTTGATGATGCCGCCGGCGTTGACGACATAATCCGGCGCGTAGGTGATGCCGCGCTCGACCAGGCGCTGGCCGTCGGCCTCAGTGGCGAGTTGGTTGTTGGCAGCGCCGCAAATGATTGGCGCGCCGAGTTCGGGGATCGTCTGCGGGTTCAAACCGGCGCCGAGAGCGCATGGCGAGAACAGGTCGGCCTTCACCGCGTGAATCTGATCCACCGGCGCGATCTCGACGCCGAGCGCTTCCGCACGCTGGAGGTTGGCCTTGTTCACGTCGGAGACGACTAGCTTGGCGCCCTCCTCAGACAAGAGCCTGCAGAGGTTGAAGCCGACATTGCCGACCCCCTGCACAGTGATGGTGCGCCCCTGCACAGAGCCGCCGAGCAAGGCCTTGATCGACACGAACGTGCCGAGTGCGGTCATCGGCGAGGGATCGCCGCCGGCCTGGCCGGCTTCTTTCGGCAGACCGGCGACGTAAGACGTCGCGTCAGCGATGGCGCGCATATCGGCGACGGAGGCGCCGACGTCTTCGGCAGTGATGTACTTGCCACCGAGCTTTTCAACGGCAGCGCCGAACGCGCGGAAGGCTTCGACGCGATCGGTGTTGATGCGGTAGATCACGGCCTTGCCGCCGCCGAGCGGCAGATCGGCCATGGCGTTCTTGTAGGTCATGCCGCGCGAGAGGCGCAGCGCATCGGTGAGCGCATCGCCGGCGCTGTCGTAATCCCAGATGCGGCAACCGCCAGCGGCGGGGCCGATGGCGGTTGAGTGGATAGCGATGATCCCCGCGAAGCCTTGGGCTTCACCGCCTACGAATACGACATCCTCGTGATTGTCGAACGAGGCATTGGCTTTCGGGTCCATCATTGGATCGGTTCATCCAGCAAGAGTTGACGGGCAAAGCGGCCCGGAGGCGAACCAAAGGCGAGCACGCCATCGTGGTACGCTTTGAGATTAAACGCGGCGCCTTGCTTCGTGCGGGCGGCGGCGCGGGTTTCGAGATGCTCCTGGAACCCTACGAAATAGGTCGAGAGCTGGGTCACGGAAAGCTGCGCGCGGCGCCATTTGCCGGCCGCTTCACGCTCTTCCTGGAATGCCGTCTGGGTGAGGAACGTCATCATCTCCTGCTCGGTCATACCGTCGACGTGGATGGCCTGATCGATGATGGCGTTGGTGATGGTGCGTAATTGGATCTTGAGCTGCGACAAGCGGAAGAGCGGATCGCCGGCGCGGAAGCCGCTCTCGATCATCATCTCTTCGGCATACACCGCCCAGCCCTCGATGAACGAGCCCGAGCCCAGCACGGCGCGGAGCGTCGAGGGATAACGGTTGGAATGAAAAATCTGCACATAGTGGCCAGGCATAGCTTCATGCACGGCGATATCGAGCGTGGCGCGGTTGTTGTATTCGCGCAGGAAGGACGTCGCCTGCTCTTCCGACCAATCATCCGGCACCGGCGAGACGGCGTAGAACGTATCGAGGTGACGCTCGAGCGGGCCGGGTGAGTCACAATAGGCGACCGCCACGCCGCGCTGAAATTCCGGCATCAGGATGATGCGCACCGGGCCTTCCGGCAGCGTGATGAGATCGTGCTGCTGCACGAACGCGCGCGCTTCTTCGGTGGCGGCGCGGGAATACTCCACGAGACCATCACGCGCGGGGCGATCGGCGGCTGCGAGATCAAGCGCGGCGCGAATGGCGGCTTGCTGTTGCTCGGGCGTTGGATTGTCGGGCGTCGGCGGCGCGTCGGCGCGACCCGCGAGCGCCAGCTTGGAGACGCGGTACATTTCCTCACGGACGCTGACGACCGCCGCTTCCGCGCGTTGGCGGATTTCAGCGCGCGAAAGGTCCGATTGCAGCGTGAACCCAAGCTGAGTGTCGAACACTTCGGCGCCGGCGCGGTAATCGGCCTGGGCGGCGGGAACGAGCGTGCCCGTGATCCACTCCTGATGCTCATCAACGGCGGCGTTGAAGGCTTCGATGGCGCGTTCGAGGCGGCGTTGCTTGGAGGCTGAGAGCACGCCCTTGTTCGGCTCGATCATGCCGGTGACGATCGATTTCAGGCCGGGGTTCTGCGCCGCGTAGGTGGCGGCGTGCGGAACAGGCACGCGCGCGGGCTGCAGCTCTTGGCGCGTTTGACGCAGCAGTGTCGGGATTTTCTCGAGGCGATGGATCGCGCTTTCCATGCGCTGCGGCAGCGGCGCGAACTCGCGCGCCATCAGGCTGTAGAGCGCGCCACCCGCGATGGATTGGTAACCCAGCGGATTCCAAGCCCAGCCTTGACGCGTTTCGGTTTGCCAGATCGATCCGCGCAACGTGTTTTCGAGAATGGCGTAGTCGACTTGGTTGGCGCGCGAGAGCTGGCTCTTATCGATGCCTTCGAGTTGGCGGAGCGTGTCGCGCGTGAAGCGAAGGCCGGCGTTGCGGCCGGCGGCGCTAACGTCATCGATGTTGCGGTCGAAGCGGTGATCGCCGGTGCTGGTGGCGTTGACGGGCGATAGACGCAGCGAGCGATCGAGCCAGCGGCGGCCAAGCGCTTCGAACGCGCGATCGGCGCGGCTTGGCGTTTGGGCAAATGCATCGGCGCCAAGGAGCGGGACGAGCACGGTTGATCCGAGTCCGAGAACGACCCGGCGGCGCGATGTTTTCATGTGGACGCTTCGCTCCAAAAAAGAGGCGGCGCGAGGCCAAGCGTCCGAACGCCTGCCCCGTTGATTTGCGGCGGAAAATACTCAGGCGTTGAGTCTTGGCAATGATGGCGTAGCGCGCGGCAATTTGTTGCCGAGATTTAGCTAAGGAAGGGTGCACTATGCCCCTTCACTTCCAATAGCGACAAATTCTTGCTGCCGCACTGCAGCAAAATCGGTTTAGCTGATCTGCCGCCAGGAATAGTCTGCGCCTATACGTCCAAAGGCGTTGTCCCAGGCTGTGCGAACCTCGTCTTCGGTGACGTTGTGATCGCGGCCATGGGCGACGAAGTAGATGTCGAACGAGACGCCCTGCGCCGACGGGCCGAACTGACGCTCGACCACATCGCCCAGCTGATCTTCGGCGCCCGTATAGATGCTGTAGAGCGGCGAATTCTGGCGCATGTCGGAAACCAGGATCAGCCGGCGCTGCGCGATCGATGGGTTGAAGTCGTCGCTGCCGAGCCAGCGATGCACATATTCGACGATCGGGCTGGTGCGCGCTTCCGATGGTTCGCGGATCTGTTCAATGACGCTTTCAGCGGCGCCGACGAAGCGCTGCTCGAAATCGCGCGTCGTGTAGCGGCGGCCACGATAAAGATCGGACCAGAAGGTCGGCTCGCCCGGATTGCAGACTGAAAAGATCGGGTGAACCGATTGCTGCGCGTCGAGTGAGACAATCGAGAACTTCTCGTACTTGCCGGTGTCACGCTGCGCGTTTTCAACGAGCTGTGTCAGCGCCGAGCCCATCGCGGTGGTCCAGCGATCGGTGCGATCGACGATGACGACGGTGTGGCCGGCAAGCGGACGATCGGTTGGGCAGAGCGTTGCGGCATCAAGTTCAGCCGGACGGAGCAGCCACACGGTGAGGCTAAGCGCGAGCATGCTGAACAGCACACCGGCGGTGAAGCCGGCGTAGCGGCGATTGGCGGCCTCACGGTCACGGCGCATCTAACGTGACCTCCGGCGATGCCGGAACGACACCGCCTCGGCAGGCTCGTCCGTTTCTTCTTCGTCCTCGGCGGTTTCGAGTTCGAGCGGTTGCGGCCGCTTCACGTCGGCAAACTCGCCACGCACGGCGACGGTGGCGTTGTTCTCAATATTCTTCAGGAACGGCGTCAGTTCGTCATCGTAGAAGGAATGATATTCCGCCTCGAGCTGCGCGCGGGCGCCAGCAAGCTGGCTCTTGCAGGCGGTGATGTTGGCTGTCGCGCGGCCAAAGGCGGTGGTCAGCGTTTCGATGATCTCGGCCGAAGATGGCGGCTCGGCGTCGTCGAAGGCGTCGCGATCGAAATAAGCCGGCGCGCGCGTTTCACGGGCTTCGCGATTGGCGTCGCGGTAGATTTCGATAGCGTCGCGGCCTTGGGTCAGGATTTCCGCGGCGGTGTAGTCCCAGATCGCCGCGTTATCTTGCGTGCGCGCGATGGCTTGGCGCAGCGCCGCGACCGCCGTTGTGCTGGTGACGGAAATCTCGTGAAGCAGCCGGTCGGCGTCTTGCTTGGCGACATCAATGTCTGCCGCCAGGCGCTGCGCGATGTCCTGCGTGCGCTCGCGCGCCTCCTCCATGCGCCGGTGACGTGGCCCGTAGCCAGGATACGGATCGTCCCAGTGCGCGCCGCGTGCGATGGCGAAGATGCCGATCAGAAGCGCGATGATAAAGAGCAGCAGCGATTCCAGCTGTTCGAACGGCTGGAACGGTTGCGTCAGCACCGAAGTGAGAATGTTGTCCGGGACCGGCGCGTCGAGCGAGCTGTGCGACAGCGCGTAGCGATAGTGCGCGATGTAAAAGGCAAAAAGCAGCAGCAGCGCACTGCCGATGGCGAGCGCCGGCACAGCCCAAAGCCGGTGCTTGAACCCCGCGCCATCGGCGCCGCGATAATTGAGATAGCGCCAAGGCCCCGCGCCAATGAGCGAACCGGTGAGCACAACGAGCACCGAAATCATCAGCGCCGTCGTCCAGCCTTGAACAAGGCCACCCGGGCTCGCCTGGCCGATCATCCAGCCGTTGGCGGCGACTTCGACGATGAAGAGCAGCGCCAGCCAGAAGACCTTGCGCCAGAACACATTGTCGTAGCTCGGCTCGGTTTCGGTGAGCTGATGCTGGATGCGGAAGGCGCGATAGTCTCGATAGGCGCGCGCGTAATCGGTCTGGGCGGCGTTGAGTTCTAAGCCGAGCGCGGCTTGCGCGCGGGCTTTGCGGGCGCGGAAATTGGTGAGGATCGTTTGCGGCTCGGTGGCGAGCGCTTCGAGGTCCTGTGGCAGCGTCGTGAAGTCCTGGCCTGAGCCTACGCCGAGGATTTCGTTCGACTTCTGCGAGATGGCACCTTCGATGCGGCTGACCACCATCGCTTCGACGGCGGAGAGGCGCGTGTCCTCGGAGGCAGGGATGTTCTTGGCGCCATCGGCGGCGCCCCGCTCGGACAGTTTCAGGTCAGCGTCGAGCTGGTCGGCAGTGAGCTTAGGAATGGCGCCCTCCATTCGCGTGTGACGTGCAGCGCTTGTGAACGCACAGCGATGACGCGAGTTCCACGCCCGCTGTGGGGCGGAATGTGGGCGTTGACTGAAAAGGACGATTGCGAAACCGCAATGTCTTTAAGCGCGCTTGGCCTTCTTGGCTTTCACTGGCTTGGACGTATTCAGCGCTACGGCGGCTTTGATCAGCGCTTTCAGCGCCTTCTCGTTGATTGTGTCGCCTTCGCGGACGTCGATAGCGCGACGCGCGCCCCCGTCGAGGCTCGCATTGAAAAGACCGGCGGGATCCTTGAGCGCGGCGCCCTTGGCGAATGTGAGCTTGATTTTGTCCTTATAGGTTTCGCCGGTGCAGATGATGCCGTTCTGCGACCAGGTGGGGACGCCGGCTGGGTTCGTGGGCTTCTTCCACTTGGCTTCTTCGACCGCCTCGGGCGCCGCCTCTTCGATCAAGGTGCGAACGCACGCGAGCGTCTGGCGGCGCCAATCGCCTGCAGCGGCTTTCGGCATCGGCGCCTGCTTTGCTGCTTTCTTTTTCACGATCGCCATAGCGTTCAGATCCTCTCGCCCGGCAGTTTGCTGGCTTGTTTGACCCATGCGCTGAATTGCTTCTCGTCGAACGCGCCTTCGTGGATGTCGTAATAGCGAACCTGCGGATACTTCGATTTGCTTTCAGGCGGCGGCTTCAAATCGGCGCCATCGAAGAAGGTCACCTTCACATAGCGGGTGAAGATGTGGAAGCAGAGGAACCAGCGCCCCTCTTCGACGCCGTAGAATGGCGAATTCCACTTCACCGCCTTCTTCACGCCGGGCACGGCTTTAACGACAAGCGCGTCGATGCGTTTGGCGATGTCCTTCTGCCAGCCCGGAACGGCGGCGATGTAGGCCTTCACCGGCGCATCGCCGTAGCCCTTGGCGATCTGCGGATTGCCACCGGAGAGAAGCTTCGGCTTCGCCGTCTTCTTTGGCGCCGCGGCTTTCTTGACTGCTCTCTTTGCCGCCTTCTTGGCCATCGTGCTCACCTCAGCGCTCGCGCCATTTGGCGGCGTATGGCTGGAAGAACATGTAGATGCCGGTGAGCGCAAGCAAAGCCAACGGCAAGAGAGGCACATAGGACATCCACACGATCGGCTCGGCTTGGGCGAGCGCGATGCTGGTGACGATGACGCTCAGCACAAAGAAGACTGACGTCCAGCGATGAAACTGACGAATGAATTTGCTCACGCGAACCTCCCGAGACGCGGATTGAATAAGACGGGCGTACATCGCCGTTAGCCTTGGATCATTTTCCAGGCATTCCCGGAGGGATCCCGGAAATTGGCGTCGACGCCGCCAAAGCGTGCGATTGGCTCCTGCGTGAACTCGACGCCCTTGGCGCGGAGTTCGTCATAGGCGGCGCGGCAATCTTCAACGACGAGCACCAGCGGCGGCATTGCGCCCTTAGCCACCATCTGGCGCATGGTTTGAGCGGTCGCGGCGTCGAGCACGGGTTCTTGAGGGAGGAAGAGTCCAAGCTCAAACGAAGGCTGGTTCGGGTGCTTCACGGTCAGCCAACGATAGCCGCCGTTGCGCGCATCGGCGTGCACCTCGAACCCTAGCTTCTGGTAGAAGGCGAGCGCCTCATCCTGATCGTGCACATAAAGGCCGACTACGCCGATGCCTTTGCTCATTTCGTGTCCTCCGAAACATCATTTGCTTCGGGGACGGTCTTATCGACGGCCTCCTGACGGCGCTTCTCCGAAACTGCGGTTCTGAGGTTGGGCCTGTAGGCGGCGCTGATGAAACAATGCGGAACCTGTTCCAGCTGATGCGCCCCCGCCCGCTCGCGGTCGCGCAGTTCGCTGGGGCTCTCGCCGGTCACGTCTTTGAACACGCGCCCAAACGTGCCAAGGCTCGACCAGCCGGTCTGGAAGGCGATGTCGATGATGGGCTGATCGGTGTCGCGCAGCAGCGCCTTGGCGCGCTCAATGCGGCGCGTCAGCAAGTAACGATGCGGCGGAATGCCGAAGGCGTCTTTGAACGACCGCGCGAAATGCGCCTCCGAAACGCCGCTCACGCTGGCGAGACGCTCGACCGGCCATTCCTCTTCGGAGGCCTGGTCCATGCGGTCCTTGGCGCGGAGCAACCGGCGCAGTAGCGCCGGATCCTGACTTGGCGGCGGCGTCCCCATGACAGAACGATCCTGCCAGATGGGCGGCGGCGTCAAGCGATGCCGACGCCGCGCACCTCAGGTTCCGACCGTCAACGCGAGCGCCGACGGCCGGGTCATCAGACTCTCGAACGAAGCCGAGCGTTTACTCGGCAGCCGTCCGGTTCGCGTCGAGATATTCCTTCGTCGGCAGCGGGCGCTCGAGTTGCGCCCAGTCGATCAGCACATCGCCGGCCATGTCCTCGTACTTGAGCGCGCCGAGAGCTTCATACTTCGGCCGCATGCGTTCGGTGAGCAGGCCAACTCGCTTCAAGTTCGGCATGATCCGCTCGAACAGCAGTTCGCGGAACAGGCCGATCACGGTCGAGTCCAGAATGTGCTTCCGCGCCGCTTCTTCGTTGAAGCCATACTCGCGGATCACATCCAGGCCGAATAAGCGGTCGCGCATGATCACGCAGGCCTGATAGGCAAATTCCGCACGATCTTCGATCTCCTGCTCCGGCAGCGCCTTGATCCAGTCTTCGAGATAGTTGACGCCGAACGCCACGTGACGCCCCTCATCGCGCATCACCAGTTCCAGAATTTGCTTCAGCAGCGGGTCCCTAGTCGTGCGGATTTGCGCGCCGAAGGCGGCCAAGGCGAGGCCTTCGATGATAAGTTGCATGCCGATGAACTTGAGGTCCCAGCGTTCGTCGGCGAGCACCTTGTCAATCAGCGCCTTCAAGTTCGAGTTGATGGGATAGACCATCTTGCAGCGACGGCGGAGGTAGGAGTTGAACACTTCGACATGGCGCGCCTCATCGAAGGTCTGCGATGCAGCGTAGAGCTTAGCGTCGGCGGTCGGCGCGCATGAGACCAGTTGCGACGCAACGAGCATCGCACCCTGCTCACCATGGAGGAATTGGCTCATGGTCTGCGCGTGACCCTTCCACGCGAAGCGCACTTTCTCCTCGTGACTGAGCGCCTCGTACTCAGGATAGCCGCTGAGCGCACCGAGCGAAGGCTCCATTGGATAATCGGACATGTCGCAGGGCGCGTCCCAATCGACATCCATCGTCGCATTCCAATTGTGCGCCTTGCCCAGTTCGTAGAGGCGACGGATTTTGGCGTTGGCGCTGTCGTAATCCCAGTTGAAGGAGCCCGTCAGCGGCGTGTGAAAGATTTCGCGGATCGTCTCGACATCCGACATCGTGAGCTTGTCAGACAAGTCGTCGAACGTACGAACGGTTTGCGGCGGACCTTCAACAATCGTGACTCGCATGATGCACTCCCAAAAATGACGCTGGCGTCAATTTTAGGGAGGCATGCGCACGCGTGCCGAGCATTGATCCGGATCAAGTGCGACGATTGCACCGACGAGAAAGAGAAAGCGGCCGGCGCTCCCAGAACGCCGGCCGCTTATCGATTGAGCTACGCGTGACCGTCAGTGCCCGCGCGTAATCCAGGTTGCCCAACCGAGAGCCAGTGCAAACGAGGCCATCACGCCAATGACAACCCAGAGGAACGGATCGAGGCCCATGTCGTCTTTCTCCGATTAGAAGCGATAGGCGATCGAGGTCGAGACAACCCACGGATTGATGTCGACTTCATCGCTCGCCGTGATGTCGCCTGAGATGTCGACATCGGTGTTGATCCAGATGCGGCGCACATCGAAGTTCACGCCCCAATGTTCATCGATGCGATAATCGACGCCGGCTTGCAGCGCCGGTCCCACGGATGAGTCGTACTCGACGTGACGGCCAGCCGGCGGATTGCTGTCGATGAACGCGGTGAAGTTCACGCCTGCACCTACGTACGGTTCGAACTGTCCGAAATTCGTCCAGCGATACTTGAGCGTCACCGTTGGCGGAAAGTGCGTGACTTCGCCGAGGTCGATCGTTCCATTCGCCGCCGTGACATCATGCGTCGCGACACAGCACAGCAGCTCGGCCGAGACGTTGTCGTTGAAGAAGTATTCGATCTGCAGCGACGGGACATATTCGTCGGAAATGTCGACGTCGATGGGATCACCCTGTTCGTCCGGGAGGATGCCCGATATCCCGAACTTCACCTGGAAATTGTCCAACACACGCGCCTGCGCAGGCGCCGCCAGCGCCAAGGCCGCTGCCGCCGCGAAGGCGGCCATCCCAAACTTGCTCATCCAAAACCCCTTCATTTGAACGGGCTCAGGATGACGCTGGTGTCACTTTTTACTTTTGAGGCGGATCAAATCTGGGGGCGCGATTGAATGGACAAACCGTCGCGCTGACGCAGCGCGAGCATC
>CAYUOC010000041.1:0-26303 GCA_964446305.1 uncultured Terricaulis sp.
TAGCTCCACCCGACCCAACGCTGACGAAAAATCGATCGCGGGAACGTAGAGACGCAAGCGTCTTTTCTTTCTCCCACCACCACGCGAACGTCTCTGCGTTCCCGCCCTCCATTTGGACCGCTAGCGTCTCGCCCGCGGGGGCTCAGCCCTGCGCGAAAAACACGCCGACGTGGTTGGCGAAGTTCCAGACTTGCGGAACAGCAAAACCAATCGCCGCCGCCCAGAACGCTGCCGTCAGTCCCATCATGATGCGAGACCAAACCGTGCGGCGGCTGACAACTTGAAACTCCGCATCGATGATCTTCGCGCCTTGGCGCACAGGCGCCCGGCTTTCGCGCAATCGCGTTGTCTGCGTCTGGGCCATGGCCCTTCATCAAGCGAAACAACGCGGCCAGTATATGGCAAAACCGCCAGCGCTTTGGCGCCGGCGGTTCCGATTGCAGTGTCGATCAGCTTAACCGCGGCGGTTCCAATCGCGGCGTTCAGCCTGAATCTGACGGCTCAGATAGTCGAAGCGCCGATCAAGGTCGCGACGCTCCGCAATAGTGAGACCGTTGCGGCGGTAGCGGTTCTCGAGAGCGGCGATCTCGCCGTACTCGCGGCGCAGACGATAAGCTTCGGCGCGCGTCAATTGGCCGTTGCGGACGCCGGCATCAATGCGCGCGTCGAGGCTGCGCTGGCGTTGATTGATGGAAACCCATCGATCATTGCGGTCTTGCCGGTCGTGGCGCTCAAAGCGGATCTGCGCGCTCAACCGATCGAAGCGCATGTCGAGATCGCGGCGTTCGGACATCGACAGGCCGTTGCTGGCGCGATAGCGCGCCTCCAGACGCGTCAGTTCGCGAAACTCGCCGCGCAAGCGCGCGGCTTCGTTGCGCGTCAGATCGCCGGAGCGAACGCCGGCGTCGATGCGCGCATCCAGATTGGCTTGACGTTGGTTGATGCTCTGCCAGCTTTGGGCGGAAGCGGGGGCAGCTACCGCGAGCGCGCTCGCCGCAACGGCCATTGCAAGAAACTTTTTCATCGTACCTTCCTCAGTTGCAGGCGGCCTCTACCGGGCCGTTCGCTTGTTCAAACCCGGCGCTTCAGCATCGTTCCGGAGGAACATGAGCCAAGCTGTCGCGCCGTCCTGGTTCCCGGGCTGTTGCCAATCTGTGTCGAACCATTCATAGCGACACATCTCGACAAAGTTCCGAGCCTCAGTTCGCGAGTATTGCGCGCGTGCTCTGAACCCAGGCTGATGGAGTGCTTCACAATGAGTGCTGGCGATCTCGTCGTTGTGTTCGGCGGTTCCGGCTTCATCGGTAAACAAGTTGTGCGCGCGCTGGCGAAGCGCGGTTACCGCGTTCGCATCGCAATGCGCCGCCCACACCTTGGCGCTGAACTGCGCGTAATGGGCGATGTCGGCCAAGTGCAGCTCGTGCAGGCCAACGTGCGCTTCCCGCAATCGATCGACGTCGCGCTCGAAGATGCTGACGCCGTCGTCAACCTGGTCTCGACCATGTACGAGGGCGGCAAGCAGAATTTCGAAACGCTGAACGTCGAAGCGCCGAGGGTGATCGCCGAAGCGGCGGCCAAGCGCGGCATCAAGCGCATCGTCCAGATGTCGGCGCTGGGCGCCGCGCCGAAAGGCGCACGCTACGCGCGCTCGAAGTATCGGGGTGAGCGCGGCGTGCTTGAAGTCGCTCCGACCGCGACGATCCTGCGTCCCTCCATCGTGTTCGGCGCCGAAGATTCATTCTTCAACCGCTTCGCCCACATGGCGACGATCGCCCCGGCGCTGCCGCTCATCGGCGGTGGCAAGACCAAGTTCCAGCCCATCTTCGTCGGTGATGTCGCTGATGCCGTTGTCGCCGCGCTTTCAAGTCGCGAGGCGCAAGGCCGCGTCTATGAACTCGGCGGCCCGCGCACTTACACGTTCAAACAGCTGCTCCAGTTCATCACCGCTGAGATCGATCGTCCGCGACCGCTCGTGCCGCTGCCGTTCTTCTTCGCGCACCCGATCGGCCTCATCACCAATTGGGTGTTCGGCCTGCTGCCGTGGGATCCGCCGCTCACGGGCGACCAGGTGACGCTGCTGAAGCGTGACAATGTCGTCGGCGCCGATCCGGACGCGCGCACCATCGCCGATCTCGGTGTTGAGCCGCTCGAAAGCGTCGAAGCGATCGTGCCGAGCTACCTCTGGCGCTTCCGTCCGTACGGACAATTCCAAACCAAGCAAAACCCAGCTTGAACGCGCGCTTCATTCCGCTGGCGACGCTGCTCTTCGGCCTCGCGACCTTGGCCACGTTCATGTGGCTCGGGATGTCGCCCGAAGTGAGCGCCATCTACACACGCAGCGAAATCGCGCTCGCGACCAGCGAGTTTCAACGCAGCGTCACGTTGGGCGATCTCGCGCGGGTGTTTGGCGATCCGCCGAACGCGGAGATCGTCGCCGCGCACCAGATCGTCAACGAGCGCGACCTCTACGCCTTTATTCCAGCGTATACGCTCTTCCTGATCGCTGCCGCGCTGATGATCGGCGGCGCGCGCAATCCGGCGACTTGGATCGCCATGGTGTTTGGCTTGCTTGGCGGTGCGGCTGACGCCGTCGAAACCAGCATCCAGCTCCGCATTCTCGCCGACGTCGCAAACGCCGAGCAACACCTGCCGGTCGCGACATGGCATTGGCTCAAATACTCGGCGCTGGCGCTCAACGGCCTTGCCATCTCGGCGCTGTGCTTGCTGGCGATACGCAAGCGCTGGATCATCGGCGTCGTGGCGCTGCTGCCGTTGCCGTTTGTGCTGTTCGCGTGGGCCGGCTTTAGCTCGCCGCGTCTCTTCAGCATCGCCTTCGCGCTCTACTGGATCACGCTCCTCGTACTCGCCGCTATTGAGACGGTGCGGGGGAGAGGTGCGCAGGCCTAAGGCCGAATTCGTCTTCGATGTGACGCGCGATGATGGCGCGATGGCAGCCGCGCCAATCATGCTCCAAGCACATGATGCAAGTGCGCCCACGCTTGGCCAGCTCAGCCGTTTCCGCCAACGCCATCTGGCTTTCGGGCTCGACGAGCTTCGCTTCGAAGATACGCGTCATCGTTTTCGTATCGCCTTTGCGCGCCGCCTCGCGCCCGGCCTTCGGCGTGCCGAGCGGCTTCATGTGAATGTAGGCGATGCCTGCCGCGTCGAGCGCGGCCGCTAGCGACTTTTTGGAAAAGCCGGCGCGTCGCGAATTCGCAACCTCGCGCACATCGACAAGCGTCTTGACCTTCGCCGCCTTCAGCGCCGCGACGAAATCAGCCTGCCCAACGTTTTCGTAGCCGATCGTGTAGAGCTTCGTCACATCCATCCCATCGCCATGGCGCCGAGCAATACGGCGCCGAGGGCGATGCGATACCATGCAAACGGGGCAAAGCCCACGCGCGTGACATAGTCAAGGAAGGGCTTCACCACGATCAATGCGGAGATGAAGGCAAACACAAACCCAATCGCGATTTCCGAGACGCGGTCGGCGCTGATCTGATCCTTGATCTTGAGGAAGTCGTAGATGAACGCCGCCACCATCGTCGGCATGGCGAGGAAGAACGAGAACTCCGCCGCCGCGCGCCGATCGAGGCCGAGCAGCAGGCCGCCATAGATCGTCGCGCCGGAGCGCGAAACGCCCGGTATCATCGCGATACATTGCATGAAGCCGACGGCAACGGCGCGCCAGATTGGCGTCTTCGCGGCATCGGTGACCACCGGCGTCGGTGCGAACCGCTCAAGCACCAGCATCGCCGCGCCGCCAATCACAAGAGCCCAGGCGATGATGTTGAGGCTCTCATAGAGCACGAGCTTCACATAGTCGGCGGCGAAGAAGCCGATCACCAGCGCCGGCAGGAAGGCGAGGAACAGCATCAGCGCAAAGCGCCGCGCTTCGGGCTTCGTCGGCAGCCCGGTGACAACATCGATGATGCGCTGGCGATAGAGCCACATCACCGCCAGAATCGAGCCGAGCTGGATCATCACTGTGAACACGCCGCCGGGATCGTCGTAACCGATGGCGTCGGCGCCCAGAAGCAAGTGCGCGGTCGATGAGACAGGCAGGAATTCCGTCAGGCCCTGCAGCACGCCGAGCAAGGCGGCTTGGCCAAGACGCGTGAACTGGTCGCCGAACTGGGTCAGCGCCAACGAAACGGCAATCAGCGCAGCGATGCCGCCGATGAGAACCAGTGTTGGGTTGAGCCCAAGGCGAGCGGCGAGGCCTGGGTTGGGTTCGGCCTGAGCCGGCTGATCATCCATCGTGTTTAGTTCACCGAGTCGCGACACGAGATTGTCCCATCCGAAGCAATCCGGCGCATCATGCAAGACTGCGGCCCACTGGCGCTGCAGTCTGCCCGTTCAGTGTGCCGAGCCCCTCATTTTCGCTGCAGTGCAGCGAAAACCTCCGCCAGCCGCTTGCTGCCCGGATGAATCGGGTCATAAATGAAATAATCTTCCGCCATCCGCGACAGTTGGAGGGCGTTCGTGGCCGAACGCATGCAGAAATTCGTGTCTCTAGGGCAAGCTATGCCCGAAAAGCGCCCGGCCGAGGCGCGCGCGGGCGATTTCCACGAAATCTACGCTGATTTCATTGCGCAAAAGGCGGCTGACCAGGCCTCCCGCTGCGCCCAGTGCGGCGTGCCGTTTTGCCAGACGCATTGCCCGCTCCAGAACAACATCCCGGACTGGCTGCGGTTGACTGCCGAGGGACGGCTCCGCGAGGCATATGAGCTCTCGGCTTCAACCAATTCGATGCCCGAGGTCTGCGGCCGCATCTGCCCGCAGGACCGCCTCTGCGAAGGCGCGTGCGTGATCGAGCAAAGTGAGCACGGCGCGGTCACCATCGGCGCTGTCGAAAAGTACCTGACTGAAACCGCCTGGCGCGAAGGCTGGGTCGCGCCGCTGGCCGTGCGCGCTGAGCGCAGCGAAAGCATCGGCATCGTCGGCGCTGGCCCCGCCGGCCTCGCCGCTGCCGAGCGCATGCGCCAACGCGGCTACCAAGTGACCGTGTACGATCGCCACGACCGCATCGGCGGATTGCTCGTCTATGGAATCCCGAACTTCAAGCTTGAGAAGGACGTCGTTCAACGCCGCGCCCAGCGGCTCATCGATGGCGGCGTCAAGTTCGAGTTGAACTGCAATGTTGGCGAGACGATCGGCTTCGCCGATCTCCGCGCCAAGCACGATGCGGTGCTGATCGCGACCGGCGTCTACAAGCCGAAGCCACTCAATGCACCGAACGATCGCGCCGTGGTGAAAGCGCTCGATTTCCTCATCGCCGCCAACCGTGTCGGCCTCGGCGATGACGTGCCGGAGTTCACCAGCGGCGCGCTCAACGCCAGCGGCCGCCGCGTGGTCGTCATCGGCGGCGGCGACACGGCGATGGATTGCGTCCGCACCGCGCGGCGCCAAGGGGCGAAGAGCGTCACCTGCCTCTATCGCCGCGACCGCGCCAACATGCCGGGCTCGCAACGCGAAGTCGCGCACGCGGAAGAAGAGGGCGTCGCCTTCGATTGGCTCGCCGCGCCGAAAAGTGTGCGCGCCGGTAAATCGCCGGCCGTGAAAGCCGTGCGCATGCAATTGGGCCAGCCTGACGAAAGCGGGCGCCAAACGCCGCAGGAGCAGCCCGACAGCGCCTACGAAGTCCCCGGCGATCTCATCATCGCCGCGCTCGGCTTCGACGCCGAAGACCTGAGCGATTGGAATGTCGAACTCACACGTTGGGGCACGGTGAAAGCCGATCCAATTTCGTTCGCCACAAACGAACCGGGCGTCTACGCCGCCGGCGACATCGTCCGCGGCGCCTCGCTCGTCGTCTGGGCCATTCGCGAAGGCCGCGATGCCGCCGATGCGATGCACGCGTATGTGCAATCACAAGCGAAGGTGGCTGCGCAATGAAGCTTCGTCCCTCTTGGACCGCCGGCGTCCTCGCCGGCAACGGTGCGTCAGCTGCACGAGCCTCCGCCGGCGAGACGCCGGCGGTCCAAGAGGTGCGGCGCTACATCGAACAGCGCGCGCGCCTCGAACAACACGGCCTCTACCGCGCCGAGCACGAGCGCGACGCGTGCGGCGTTGGCCTCGTCGCGGCAATCGACGGCAAACCGCGCCGCGACGTTGTCACGCTCGCCATCGCCGCGCTGAAGGCCGTCTGGCACCGTGGCGCTGTCGACGCCGACGGCAAAACCGGCGATGGCGCGGGCATCCTCGTCGACGCGCCGCGCGACTTTTTCGCCGAACAGGTCGCGCGCACCGGCCATGCCGTCAAAGACGGCGCGATTTTCGTTGGCCAAATCTTCCTGCCGCGCCTCGATCTCGGCGCGCAGGAACGGGCGCGCGTCATCGTCGAAAGCGAAATCATCCGCGCCGGCTTCGTGCTCTATGGCTGGCGCCAAGTGCCGGTAAACATCAGCCAAATCGGCGAAAAGGCCAACGCCACCCGCCCCGAGATCGAGCAAGTGCTGATGCACGATCCGCAGGGCCGCGATGACGATGCGGTAGATCGCGATCTGTTCATCGTCCGCCGCCGCATCGAAAAGCGCGCTCTCGCGGCGAACATCCCTGAGCTTTACGTCTGCTCGCTTTCGGCTCAGACGCTGATCTACAAAGGCATGTTCCTCGCCGCGCAGATCGATACGTTCTACCCCGATCTGAAGGACGAACGCTTCGTCTCCGCCGTCGCCATCTATCACCAGCGCTACAGCACCAACACATTCCCGCAATGGCGCCTGGCGCAGCCGTTCCGCATGCTTGCGCACAATGGCGAGATCAACACGCTGAAGGGCAACGTCAATTGGATGAAAAGCCATGAAATTCCCATGGCTTCTGATGCGTTCGGCAACGACGAAGAGTTCGTAAAACCGATCATCCAACCCGGCGGCTCAGACTCCGCCGCGCTCGACAACGTGTTCGAACTGCTCGTGCGCGCGGGCCGCACCGCGCCGATGGCGAAGTCGCTGCTCATTCCGGAAGCGTGGGCAAAATCGCCGACGATGAAGGATGAGCACCGCGCGCTCTATGCCTATTGCAACGCCGTGATGGAGCCGTGGGACGGTCCGGCCGCGCTTGCGATGTTCGATGGCCGCTGGGCCGTCGCCGGCCTCGATCGCAACGGCCTGCGGCCGCTGCGCTACGCGCGAACGGAAGATGGTTTGCTCGCCGTCGGCTCGGAAACCGGCATGTGCCCGCTCGATGACCGCAAGATCATTGAGCGCGGCCGCATCGGCGCCGGCCAAATGATCGCGATCGACACCCACAAGGGCGAGATCTTCCATCATGACGCACTCGTTGATGAGCTCGCGAAGGCGCACCCGTACCGCGCTTGGCTCGATAACGTCATCGATCTCGACAAGAAGCTCGAAGGCCCGGAGACGATCCTCTTCAACGATCGCCGCGAGTTGCTACAGCGCCAAACCGCCGCCGGCTTCACCATGGAAGATCTGGAGCTGCTGCTTCAACCGATGATGGAAGACGGCAAGGAAGCCATCGGCTCGATGGGCGATGACGCGCCGCTCGCCGTGCTCTCCGAGCAGAACCGGCCGCTCTCGCACTATTTCCGCCAGAACTTCAGCCAGGTCACCAACCCGCCGATCGACCCGCTGCGCGAAGGCCGGGTGATGACGCTGACGACGCGCTTCAAAAACCTCGGCAACATTCTCGCGCAAGACGAAACCCAATCGCGCGTCTATGTGCTCTCAAGCCCGATCCTCACCAACGGCATGTACGCGCGCATGATGCGCGAGATGCGCGATGACGTGGCGCGCATAGACTGCACCTTCCCGGCGCCCGAGCCCGGCGAGGATTCAGGCGTCACTCTGCGCAAAGCGCTCATTCGCATCAGTGCGGAAGCTGAACAGGCCGTCTCGTTCTACAAACGCTCGCACGTCGTGTTGACTGACAGGCAACAAGGCCCCGACCGCATCGGCATTCCGATGATTCTTGCTGTCAGCGCCGTGCACTCGCATTTGGTGGCGAAGGGTCAGCGCACCTATTGCTCGCTCACCGTCCGCTCGTCCGAATGTCTCGATCCGCACTACGCCGCAGTGCTGATCGGCTGCGGCGCGACGACGGTGAACCCGTACCTGGCGCTTGAGACGATCGCCGATCGCGTCGCGCGCGGTCTCGCCGGCAAGCTCAGCGTGGAGCAGGCGGCAGCGAACTATCGCGCCGCGCTCGAAGCGGGATTACTCAAGATCATCTCGAAGATGGGCATCTCGGTGATCTCGTCCTATCGCGGCGGCCTCAATTTCGAAGCCATCGGCCTCTCGCGCGCGCTCGTCGACGAATTTTTCCCCGGCCTGACCAGCCGCATTTCCGGCATCGGCCTCGGCGGCATCGCGCTTGAAGCGGCGGATCAGCACGCGAAGGCCCATGACGAAACACTGACCGCGCTGCCGATTGGCGGGCAGTATCGCTATCGCGCCCGCGGTGAGCGCCACGCGCTTGAAGCGGACTCAATCCACCAGCTGCAACACGCTTGCGATACCGGCGATTACAAAACCTACCGCAAATATTCCGAGTTCATCCGCGAACGGCGGCTCAATCAACCGATCCAGCTGCGCGATCTGCTCGAAGTCCGCGAAGAAAAGCTGAACCCGACGCCGATCGCTGAGATCGAAAGCGTCAACGATATTCGCAAGCGCTTCCTCACGCCCGGCATGAGCATGGGCGCGCTCTCACCCGAAGCGCACGGCGCGCTCAACATTGCCATGAACCGCATCGGCGCGCGCAGCGTGAGCGGCGAGGGCGGCGAAGATCCGGAGCGCTACAAGCCGTTGCCAAACGGCGACGACGCCAACTCAGCCGTCAAGCAGATCGCCTCCGGCCGCTTCGGCGTTACGGCGGAATATCTCAATCAGTGCCGCGAAATCGAAATCAAGGTCGCGCAAGGCGCCAAGCCCGGCGAAGGCGGCCAGCTGCCTGGCTTTAAGGTCACCGAGCTCATCGCGCGCCTGCGCCATGCAACGCCCGGCGTCAGCCTCATCAGCCCACCGCCGCACCACGATATCTACTCGATCGAAGATCTCGCGCAGCTCATCTACGATCTGAAACAGATCAACCCGATCGCGCGCGTTTGCGTGAAGCTCGTCGCGCAATCCGGCATCGGCGCTGTTGCTGCTGGGGTAGCGAAGGCGGGCGCCGACACGATCCTCATCTCCGGTCACGTCGGTGGCACAGGCGCCTCGCCGCAGACCTCAATCAAGTACGCCGGCATCCCCTGGGAGATGGGGCTCGCCGAAGCGCATCAAACTCTGATGCTCAACAACCTCCGTCACCGCGTGCGCCTGCGCACCGATGGTGGCATCCGCACCGGCCGTGACGTCATCGTCGCCGCTATTCTCGGCGCGGAAGAGTTCGGCATCGGCACAGCCTCGCTCGTCGCCATGGGGTGTCTCATGGTGCGCCAGTGCCATTCCAATACATGCCCCGTCGGCGTCTGTACGCAGGACGAGGCGCTGCGCAAAAAATTCACCGGCACGCCCGACAAAGTCGTGAACCTGATGAGCTTCATCGCGGAGGAAGTGCGCGAAATCCTCGCCATGATCGGCTTCCGCCGTCTCGAAGACATCATCGGCCGCACCGATCTCATCGAACAGATCAGCCGCGGCAGCGAGCACCTCGACGATCTCGATCTCAATCCGCTGCTCGTGCGTGTCGATAGCCCGTACCCGAGCTATTGCACCCAGCTTGGCCGCAACGAACCGCCGCAAGCGCTTGACCACGAATTCATCGATCAGGCGCCTGGCTTCTTCGAACGTGGCGAGAAGAAGCAGCTCGTCTTCAACGTGCGCAACACGCAGCGCGCGATCGGCACGCGCGCCTCGGCGCACGTCACGCGCCGCGTCGGCCAAGACGCGCTGCCGGAGGGTCAGCTCACCGTGAAGCTGCGTGGCTCGTGCGGGCAAAGTCTTGGCGCTTGGCTCGTGCAAGGCATCGCGCTTGATGTCACTGGCGACGCGAACGATTACGTCGGCAAGGGCCTCAGCGGCGGCCTCATCACACTGCGTCCGCCGCAGGGCGAGGAGCCCGGCGCGATCATCGGCAACACCTGCCTCTATGGCGCCACCAGCGGCAAACTCTACGCCGCCGGCCTCGCCGGCGAACGCTTCGCCGTGCGCAATTCTGGCGCAACCGCCGTCATCGAAGGCGCCGGCGCCAACGCGTGCGAATACATGACAGGCGGCATGGTCGCGATCCTCGGCGACGTCGGCGACAATTTCGGCGCCGGCATGTCGGGCGGCATGGCCTTCGTCTATGACGAGGACGGAGCGTTCCCCGAGCGCGCCAATCCGGACTCGATCGTCTGGCGCCGCCTCGCGTCTGCGCACTGGGAAAAGCAGCTGAAAGCGCTGATCGCCGAACATGGCAAGCGCACGGGCTCGCCACGCGCCGCACGGCTTCTGGCCAATTGGGACGCAGCACGCGGCCGCTTCTGGCAAATCTGCCCCATCGAAATGATCCCGCGCCTCACCCACGCATTAAGTGACGACAAGGCAGCAGCGGCAGCCGCCTGAGTGGCGCCGCTGGACCGTCCTCGGCTTGTCGCGCTAGAGATTGCGCTCAGGCCTTGGGGAGGCGCGAATGATCCGGAAGTTCGCTGTAGCGGTTGCGGTGATGGCGGCTTTCGCCGCGGGCTCGCTGGCAAATGCGCCGCGCGCACAAGCGCAAACGCTCGAGCAGGTTCAAAGCGTTGGTGAGTGGGCGGCGCAGTTCCAGCGCATCGTCAGCGGGTTCGTTGTGCCGTTGCAAACGCTGCCCGATCCGCCTGCGCCAGACATGTCGCGCGCCGAGCGCCTCGCTTGGTCAGGCGCTACGCGTGAGTGGGCGGCTCGCGCGCAAGCATCGTTTGCCGGCTCGCGCGCCGATCTCGCGCGGCTGCCGCCGTCACCGCCCGCGCATGACGCCATGTCCGATCGCCTGCGCACCGCGATTGAATCGGCGCTGCCGCGCTTGCGGGAGTCGCTCGATGCCGGTGATCGCATCACCAGCGCGTACCTGGCGCTCGCCGATGCGGTTGAACGCAATCAGATGGACCGCGTGAACTCCATTCGCGTCACCGCGATCGAAGCCGCTCTCGTATCGACACGGCTATTTCAGGACACGAATGCCGCGCAGGCGGCCGCCTCGATGGAAGGCAATCCGCAGGGCCCGCTTGCGGGCGCCTACGCACATTCCTACGAGGCGCTTTGGGCCATCCTCTTCTATCGCCGCGAATTGATCAGCGGCGGCGAGCCCGATCGCCAAGCGACAGCAGAAGCGCTGACGTCAGCGGCGCGCCGGATGCGCGAGGAAATCGCTCAGGGCCGCCGCGATCTCGCGCTGTTCAACGCGCAACTCAACGACCCCGCCATCGCCGCCAGCATCGATCCGGCGCTGTTGCCTCGGTTGCGGGCGCTCGGGGCGACGTTCCCGGCTTCGTTCGTGCGGGAGGAGGAGGTTGCGGGCGATTTCGAGGCCATCGCCAGATTGCTGAATGGCCCGAGTGGCGGCGACCCGATGGAAGCCCAGATCGACGTCCACCTAGACGCGTTCTCCCAGCGCGATACCCGGCGCATTGACGACATCCAGCAGCGGACCGCCATCATGACGGCGCCCTGAGCGCGCGGTATCGACGCGGGGGCGCGCCTGCGCCATACGCGCCAAGTGATTTCCGTGGCGCTCAAACGCAAAGCCGAAGCTCTGGGCTTCGACGCTGTTGGCATCGCCTCCGCCCGCGAAGGCTGGTCTGCCGGCGCGCATTTGCGTGAATTTCTGGACCAGGGCCGCCATGGCGATATGGCGTGGCTCGGCCAGGAAAGAGACGGCGCAAATCCGCGCGAGCATCCGCGTCAATTGTGGGCCGAAGCGCAGAGCGCAATCATCGTCGGCCAAAGCTACGCGACGGCGGATGACGCCATCGCCTTGCTTCAGCAACGCGAGAGCGGGCTCGTTTCAGCATACGCAGCGCGTCGTGATTATCACGACGTCGTTAAAGGCAAACTCAAGCAGCTTGCCCAATGGCTCGCGCACGAGAGCGGCGCCGAGGTCAAAGTCTTCGTCGACACAGCGCCGTTGATGGAAAAGCCGCTGGCGCAACGCGCGGGCCTGGGCTGGCAAGGGAAGCACACGAACCTCGTGTCGCGTGAACACGGTTCATGGCTGTTCCTCGGCGCCATTCTCTCCGCTGCGGAACTCGAAGCAGACGCAGCGGAGCAAGATCATTGCGGCTCCTGCCGTGCGTGCCTCGATGTGTGCCCGACCAATGCCTTCCCGGCGCCGTATCAACTCGATGCCCGCCGTTGCCTTGCTTACCTCACGATCGAATCCAAACACCAAATCCCCCGCGCGTTTCGCGAAGCGCTCGGCAACCGCGTGTTTGGCTGTGATGATTGCTTGGCCGTCTGCCCTTGGAACAAGTTCGCGCAAACTTCGCGCGAAGCGCGCATGGCGATGCGCGATGAGCTCCGCCTGGCGCCGCTCGCGGAACTGGCCGCCCTCGATGACGCCGCCTTTCGCGCGCGTTTCGCCGGAACGCCTGTAAAGCGAACTGGCCGCGATCGCTTCGTGCGCAATGTCGTGTGCGCGATCGGAAACAGCGGCGACGCCGCACTGGCGCCCGTCGCGGAGCAGCTAACCGGGGATTCATCCCCACTTGTGCGCGGTATGGCTATATGGGCGGCGCGGCGGTTGCTTGACGCCGAGGCATTCCAGCGCCTCAAATCAATCCGGGCGCCGCGCGAAGCCGATGCGAGCGTGGCGGAGGAATGGGATCAATGAGCCCGGACGAGGAAGAGCCGAAGCAAGAAGGCGAACCCACGCCCGAGGATGCACGCGCAGAAGAGAGCGCTGCGCCGGAGCCTGAGCCTGAAATCGCAGAGCCGGCGCACGAAGAACCACAACCCGAACTCGCAGAGCCGCCGCTCGAGCCTGAACCGGTGCAAGCTCACGAAGCGCCTGCACCGGAGCCAGAACCTGAGCCGGTGAAGGCATACGATCCGCCTGAACCCGAGTACGTCGAGCCTGAGCCGCCGGCGCCTGTCTATGTGCCGCCACCGCCGCCGCCTGTCGCGGAACCGGCGCCAAGCGTCCATGAAGCCGCCGCGCGCGAACTGCACGAAGAGCCGTTGGCCGAGATCGAGCGCAATTACGAACCGCCGCCGCAAGCGGCGCACGAACCCGAACCGCAATCGGTGTTCGAGCAAGAAGAGTATCCGTTCGGCGAGCCGGACATTCCGATGCCGCCACCGGCGCCGCGCGCGAGCGATCGCCAGCGCCGCCGTGACGCCAAACGCAATCTCGATCTCGATCTCGGGCGCATCAAACGTCGCAAGCGCTACGGCCTGTTCATTACCAGCATCAGCGTCTTGTTCATCGCGTTCGTGCTGGCGCCAGTGACATGGGTGACGGTTTATCTGTTCGTCGAGCCGCCATCGACTGTGCTGATGATGCAGCGCGCCGCGGAAGGCGAGACCATCCGCCACTACCCAGTGCCGCTCAATCGCATATCGCCGCATGCGGTGCGCGCGCTCATTGCCTCTGAAGATGCAAACTTCTGCACGCACGATGGCTTCGACATCGAAGCCATTCAGCGCGCAATGGAATCCAACCGCCGCGGCAACGGCCCAATGCGCGGCGGCTCCACCATCAGCCAGCAGACAGCGAAGAATCTTTTCCTCTGGCCGGAGCGCGGTTGGGTTCGCAAAGGCTTTGAGACTTACTTCACCGCGCTGATCGAGTTCATGTGGCCCAAGCGGCGCGTCATGGAGGCGTATCTCAACAACATCGAGTTCGGTGACGGCAATTTCGGCATTGAAGCCGCCGCCCGCGCGCGCTTCGGGGTCTCCGCCGCCGATCTCACGCCGCTGCAGGCCGCGCGCCTCGCCGCCATCGTGCCCAGCCCCAATCGCTGGAGCGCCACGAACCCAGGCCCGTACGTGCGTGGCCGTTCCGCCACAATCGTGGCGCGTGCGCGTGAGGTGCGCAATTCAGGCACAGCATCTTGTGTCTTGGCGATGGATCGCCCGGAAAATCGCTAATTCGCGTCAAACGCGCATGGGGGCTGCAAGGCGCGCCCGACTGAGTTAGGCTCCATCTGCTGTCACAACATATGGGGACCGCCATGTCATTGGCGTTGATGATTTCACTCGGCGCACTCGCTGGCGTCATTCTGCTCGCGATCAGCTTCTACATTTGGTCGCGCTATTACGAAGCGCGCTACGATCTCACCTACATGACGCAGGACGAGCGCGGTTTCCGCCGTGCGATCGAGGGCAAGGTCGTTCTTTGGGACTATGAAGAGAACGTCGTGCGTGGACCGACGGCGCCGCACGTCGAATTCGTTGCACTCGATCCCACCACCGGCGGCCGGCGTATGGTCAAACTGATGGATTCGCGCACCGGCGCGATCAATCTCCGTCCGCACTATTGCGCGCCGTTGCCATTTGATGCGGTGACCGCGGATTCGCACAAAGTCATCGTCGACGCGCGCGTTCAGTTCAGCCTGAACCGCGCTCTGCTCAAGCACGTCTACGAAATCCAAGAATTCTCTCTAGCGCTTGAAAGCCGCATTCAAAGCGCTTTCCGTGCAGAGATCGGCAAGCGCAACGACGAAGACCTGCGCGCTTCGCTTCAAGAAGTTGAGCGCGGCGCCATTGAGCGTCTACGCCGTGACGAAACCGAGGGCGACGAAGCCGGTGAGCCCGGCATGGCGCTCGGCGTGCGTTTCCACACGGCAAACTTCACCTACTCGCAGCCCGATGAGTTTTCGGCCGCGGCGCCCTCAACACTCGCGGGCGCCTCGCTTCCCGCAGGCGCAACGCCCGAACAGCAAGCCGCCGCCCGCGCACTGGCTCGCGCCGCCGGCGTGCTGTCACTGCGTCCACAGCAAATCGATCAGTTGGCGGATGTGTTCAAGAACCGCGATCCCGCGGCGCTCTCGGCGCTGATGACGCTGCTCGATATGCAAACGCGTCAAAACATTGCCGAAGCGCTCGCCGCCTCGGGCCAACTCCTGGTGCTGACGCCCCAAGAACTCGGCCTAATCGGAGCCACCGCCCAGCGTGACGCGTTCGCCCGGCGTGTGGCCCCAGCGCCCGGTCCCGCCCCAAATGGTGGTGCTCATCACCCCGAACAGCGCCTATAGGCTGGCTGCGGCGCCTCTGACGCTTGCGTCGGAGGCGGAACACACGCCAAGAGAGCAGCAGGGGACCAAGGCCGCCCGGCCAAGGCGTCCGCGAGGGAGTGATCCTGCTTGAACGGATTGAGGCTGTTGCTCGCCCTTGCGGCGTTCGCGGGCATGATCGCGCTTTGCGTGCTCGGCTGGAATTACGGCGGCATGGGCGGTTTGATCGGCGCGGGTCTGGGCTTCCTGGTGCGTCTCGGCGGGCGCGGCCTCGATTGGGGTGAGCGCTTGGGCAACGGTTATGTCGGCGCGCTTATGGGCATGCCGGTTGGCTTGCTGATCGGCGGCCTCATCACCGTCGGCGCGCCCTATCTCCTCACGATGATCAACAACACGCCGCAATAAGAACCCAAACCGCGCGCCTCCTGCTTAGCGGGAGGAGCTTGTCATGCGCGCCGTTGTTCTTGCCTTTGCCGTCGGTTTGATTTCAGCCAGTGCGCTCGCGCAGGAAAAGCCGCAGCCGCCCGCGAACACCTCCACGCAGATCAACTATTCGGGCTTCCGAAATCTAACAGGTGAGGTTGAAGCCTATCGCGAGAACCGCCTCGTCACGCTGGTGGATTTCCAGCGCATGGCGCGCGAACCCAACACCATCATCCTTGATGCGCGCTCGGCGGACGCATACGCCGCGGGCCACATCGACGGCGCGATCAATCTGCCGTTCACGGACTTCACCGATCAGAGCCTGCGTCAGGCGCTCACAGATCCGAACGTTCGCATCCTGATCTATTGCAACAACAATTTTTCCAACAACGCTCAGCCTGTGATCCTGAAGCGCGTCGAACTGGCGCTGAACATCCAGACCTTCATCAACCTCTACGGCTACGGCTATCGCAACGTCTATGAGCTCGGCGACGTCGTCGATTTCAACGATCCGGCGGTTCGCTGGGTGCAGAGCTAACGCGCCGGATCAGGGATAGCGCGTGGCCGCTATTTGCGCTTATCTCGCGTCACCATAGGAGGCGGGGATGCGTAGACGCGATTTGATCTTGGGTTTGAGCGCCGCGGCGCTTGTTGCCTGCACACCGCCGCAACCGGAACAGGCCGAAACGCCGGAAGCTCCGCGCGCGGTTACCGATCCGGCCGCCGTCATTCGCCCGCTCTATGATCGCTACATGACAGAAGGCGCGCAGTTCCCGGCGCTCGAGGAACAGGCGCCCTGGTCGAACGCCACTCGCGCGCTGCTTGTGGCGATGATGCAGCGCTCCGAAGCGATCAACGAGCCGATCCTCGATTTTGACCCGATCATCGCGGCCCAGGACTA
This sequence comes from uncultured Terricaulis sp., assembly GCA_964446305.1. Taxonomy (GTDB): domain Bacteria; phylum Pseudomonadota; class Alphaproteobacteria; order Caulobacterales; family Aquidulcibacteraceae; genus Vitreimonas. The sequence continues at coordinate 16,422 of CAYUOC010000041.1, forward strand.
TCAGCTCAGCAATCTCAACGTTGTCACGGAAGCAGTCGTGGAAGGCAGCCACGCCACGGCGCGCGCCACGTTCGACAATTCCAGCACGCGCACGGAAGTGGTTTACGATCTCGTCTGGGAAGACGATCGCTGGAAGGTCGACAACATCCGCGGCGAAGGTTGGGATTTGCGCCAGATCGCGACTGCGCCTGCCGCCGCCCCGCAATAGTCAGAAGCGCTCGTACGGCGCGCCGGTGCGGATGCTCTCGCGGATGTCGCCGAGAACGAGCGTGTTCTCTTCGTTGGCCGGCTCAAGCCGGATTGCGGCGCGCGCGTCAGCTTCCGCCAGCTCGTAGGAGCGCTGGTGCATCCGCGCGGCGGCGCGGAGACGCAACGCCAGTGCGTCCTCGGGCCGGATGTCGAGCGAACGCGAAAGATCCTCTTCCGCCAAGCGCCAATCACGCTCCATCGCGTAGGCGCGGGCGCGGTCGATCAGCAGGTCTGGCAATTGCTCGCGGCTGCTTTGCATTGTCGTGATCGCGCGCGTGAAGTTGCTGCGCGCCTGCCCGGGCTCGCGGGCGAGAAGCCAAGCATTGCCGGCTTGCGACCAAAGCTCGGCGCGGAGCGCTGTATTCTCTGGCGCAACCGCGCTGGCCAGCGATTGCAGACGCCGCGCGCCCTCATCGAACCGATTCTGCGCGATCAGCGCCATAGCGGCGCACCGATACGCATGCACGGACTGCGCCTCTGCCGCCCAGGACATCGCCGTCTCGTAAGCGTCAGCCGGGTTGCGGTCGATTTGCGCGAGGCACTGCGCGAAACGCTCACCCAGATTGCCCGTCGGCGCGGCCGAGGTTTGCCCGAGCACGAGCGGCAGAAGCAGAGCAGCGACCATGGACATGAGCAGAGTTTCTCCCCGGGTCCCCCTCAGGACCGTTCACCGATGCCTCAAAGACCGGCCAATTCCAAGCCGTTCGCTCAGCGCGCGAGCCGCAGCCGCAGTTCTGACGCGATCGCCACGAGCTGTCGCAAGTCTTGCGGGCGTGAAAGCCGATGGTCGCCGTCGGGAATGCGATGCAGCACCACATCCTTCGTTCTCAACACTGGCAGCAGCGCCAGCACATGATCCAATGGCACATCAGGATCCTCGCCACCGGCCAGAATCCGCACCATGCCGTCGAACGGGAAGGGCGCATCCATAACGAGATGGCGCCGTCCATCCTCGATCATCTCGCGGGTGATGACATTGGGCTCGGGCGAATAGGCCGAAGGCAGTTCGAGCCGCCCGTCGGCCATCAGCCGCGCCTGCTGCTCCGGGCTGAAGCCGGGCCACATCAGCCGCTCGGTAAAGTCCGCCGCCGGCGCGATCAGCAGAAGCGCCGCCACCCGCTCGGGCCGCGCCCGCGCCGCCAGCAGCGAGAGCCAGCCGCCCATGGACGATCCAACCAGCACAAGCGGCCCGGCCGTGAGCTGATCCAACACCGCCAGCGTGTCGCCGAGCCAGCGTGAGATCGAGCCATCCTCGAACTTGCCGCCCGAGACGCCATGTCCGGAATAGTCAAAGCGAACAAAGGCTTGCCCGGCATTATTGGCCCAGTCCGCGAGCGTCCGCGCCTTGGTCCCGGCCATGTCCGACTTGAAGCCGCCGAGCCAAACGAACGTCGGCTCCGCGCCCGCCAAGCGCTCGTAAGCGATCCGCGCGCCGTTGTGCTCGAGGGCCTCGATTTGGCCAAAGGCCATGCTCTAACTCCGGCCGAAGCGGGGGAGCGAAAACCGCTCAATACTACGCGTTTAACGAATCTAAGCGCCTTGTTAAGCAAAACCGTTATCAAACATTAGTTTAGCCGGACGAGGCGGGAAAACGGGCATCGCGCAGCATTGCAAGAAGGTCACAACCTGACAGTTCTGCAAGTCACCCCTGAGCTGAACGCTGGCGGGGTGGAGAGGACTACGCTTGAAATAGCGGAGGCAATCAGCCGCGCCGGGGGGCTCGCTTTGGTTGCTACCGCCGGCGGTCGTCTTGAGCCGGACCTCAAGACGGCCGGCGGCGAACTGATCCGCATTCCCGCGGCTTCCAAGAATCCGATCACGCTCATCGCCAACGCGTTCAAGCTCGCGAAGATCGCGCGCGAACGCAACGTGCAGATCATTCACGCACGCTCGCGCGCGCCGGCGTGGAGCGCGCTGCTCGCGGCGCGCATGGCCAAGGTGCCGTTCGTGACCACCTATCACGGCATCTACAATTCCAAGTCGCCGCTCAAGGCGCTCTACAATTCAGTGATGGCGCGCGGCGATGCGATCATCGCCAATTCCGAGTTCACGCGCGAACACATCCTCGCCAATCACGACGTCATGCCCGAGCGCATCACCGCGATCCCGCGGGGCGTCGATCTCGAAGTGTTTGACCGCGCGCGGATCCCGGCAAGCGATATCGCCGCGGTTCACGCCAAGTGGGGCATCGCGCCGAACGATCCACGCTGCGTCATTCTGGTTCCCGCGCGCCTGACACGCTGGAAAGGTCAGCTGATCCTGATCGAAGCGGCGCGCCTGCTGCAACAACGCCGCCCCAACGCCGTAAAGATCATTATCGCGGGCGATGATCAGGGTAGGCGCGCTTACAGCCAGGAAATGCTTTCCGCGATTAAAGCCGCCGGACTGCAACAGGTGGTGGCGATAGCTGGCCACCTGAGGCAGATGCCATTGGCGTTCGCGGCGTCGGACATGGCGGTGTTCCCCGTTATCGAGCCTGAAGCCTTCGGACGCGGCGCTGTTGAAGCCGAAGCAATGGGCGTTCCGGTGATCGCCTCCAATCTCGGCGGCTACACCGAAACGGTCGTCGAAGGCGAAACCGGCTTCCTCGTCCCGGCGGGCGCAGCTGGTCCGCTTTGCGGCGCCATTGAACGAATGATCGATGCGGGAGCGGAAAAACGCGCGGAAATGGGACGAAAAGGCCAGGAGCGCGTGCGGACGCTTTATTCGAAAGCCGCCCTGCAATCGGCCACATTAGCGGTTTACCAACGGGTTCTAAGCGAAGCGGACTCACGCAAGACTGCGAAAGCGCCTCCGCAACCGGTGCTGTAGGAGAGATCGAATGATCTGGCGCAAGCCAGCCGTAGAAGCCGAAGGCGACACGAGCGCCAAGCGCGTGCTGGTCATCCAGCTCGGCGGTATCTCTACATTCGTCCAGGCGCTGGCCGCCGCGCGGCGTATCCGCGAAGAGCACGTCGGCGCGCGCATCACGCTGCTCACCACCGAGGCCACGAAAGAGCTGGCCGAAAAGGCCCCGTACTTCGATGCGGTCGAAGCCGATGGGAAGCCCACCGAGCCGCAGGCGATCACCAATTTGATCAAGCGCCTGCGCGGCGCGAAGTACGACATGGTCTACGACCTCGAAGGGTCGAGCCGCACCAACAACTATTTCCAGGGCCTGCGCCCGTGGCCGCCGAAGTGGTCCGGCCCGATCGCCGGCGCCAGCCACGCGTTCCTCGATCCCGAGCGCGCGGATATGCACCCGCTCGATCGTATGAGCGCACAATTGGAAAAGGCGGGGCTGAGTTCTGAGCCGTTGATGCCCGAACTGGGTTGGCTCCGCTCGACCATGCGCGACGCGCCGCGCCTGCTGCCAGACTATTTTGGTATCCGCGGCTCGTATGTGCTGCTGTTGCCCCGCGGCTCGGACGCCGAATTCAACCGCCGTTGGCCGGAAGCCAAGTACGTCGAGCTGGCCCAACGCATCGCCAACAACGGCGTGACGCCCGTCGTGCTTGGCGGCACGGAGGAGCGCCCGATTGGCGCCGCCATCGCCAAGGCCGAACCGCGCGCCAAGAACCTCGTCACCCGCCCGGACCTCTTCCAGTGCATCGCCCTGGCCGAGCGGGCTTCCTTTGCGGTTGGCGACGATGTCGAGCTGATGCATGTGGCCGCCGCCGCCGGGGCCCCGTGCCTGGTGTTTCTCTCTTCGATCGCCAAGGGCGCCGCCCCGCCGCGCGGGCGCTCAGGGGTGGTGGAATTCACGGCCGCCGTGATCGCTGACCTGCCGGTCGACCAGGTTGACCGGCAATTGCGCAATTGCGGCGTCTATCGCCACGCCGCCACCGCTTGATGCGGGGCTCGTGAAAGGCAATATTCTAACCGTGAGTCCGCGTCCGAAAGGGCGCGGTCTTGTCGCGCTTTATCAACAGCTACAGGAGAATGCCCGATAGCCAGACGTCCATACGCCGCGCCGCCCCCTTCAAAGGATGGCCCGCGGGTGAATGAGGAAATCCGCGGAACGCCCCGCGTGCTCCTCATCGATGCAGAGGGAGAGAAGCAGGGCGAAATGCCGATCTCAGCGGCGCTCGACGCAGCCCGCGAAGCTGGCCTCGATCTGGTCGAGGTGGCGCCCAACTCGAATCCGCCCGTCTGCAAAATCCTCGACTACGGCAAGTTCCGGTTCGAGGAGCAGAAGAAGAAGGCTGAGACGCGCAAAAAAGCCAAGCGCGTCGAGCTCAAGGAAATCAAGGTTCGCCCGAACATTGATGACCACGACTACGAAGTGAAGATGAAGGCCATCCATCGCTTTTTTGAAGAAGGCGACAAGGTGAAGGTCACGCTCCGCTTCCGTGGCCGCGAAATGCAGCACACCAATCTCGGCATGGATCTTCTGGAGCGCATGCGCCAGGAGCTCGACGGCATTGCCAAGGTTGAGCACGAGCCGCGCTTCGAAGGCCGTCAGGTCGTCATGGTGATGGCGCCCAGAGCCTCATAATAGGCTTCATAAGCCGCCGTTCAGGCCAGGGCGTCTTAGATCGCCGCAAACTTAGGAGAGACGTGCTTGCGTGCTGTTCTGTTTGCGGCTTTCGCCCTGGCCGCCTGTGCTTCACCCGCCGGCGGCGGCGCTGGCGATGCAACGCAGCGCCCGCAACCCGAACACATCCGCATGGATCTTGAGCAGCGCGCGGAAGCGCTGCGCGCTGAAGGCGTCGTCGCCGCTGGCATTGGTGAAACCGCCGATCTCGGCGGTGGTCTGCGCGTGCGCCCGCTTGAAGTTCTCGAAGATAGCCGCTGCCCGCAAAACGCACGCTGCGTGTGGGCCGGCCGTTTGCGTTTGCGCGTAAGCGTTGAGGGCGCGGGCGAGCGCGACATCGAAGACAATGCTGAGGGTCTGCAAACGCCGCGCGGCAACTTCACGTTGGCCGTCGTCTCGCCCGGTGCGTGGACCGACTGGCCCAACGGGAAGCCTGCGTATCGCTTCGGCTTTCGGCGCAGCTAACCCCGCGAATAGGGGCGCCGCTTGGTCATGATCCATAAGTTGCCGAGCAAGAGCAGCAGCGACAGACCGAACATCACCGCGTTGAAGATCGGGATGCGCTCCTGGTTCGCCGCCACGAATTCCTCGGCCCGCGTGCGCGCTTCGGAATTACGCGCCGCTTCCGCCGCTTGCTTCGCCTGATCGCCGGCGAAGCCAAAATCCACCGTCGGCGGCAGGCCGACCACTGCTAGGCTCACCCCGCCAACCGCCGGCAGCCGCGCGGGCGCGTAGATCAGGTGCGTGCCGAACGCGATCACCAAGGTCGCCAGGATCGCCATCAGCCAGCGCGAGCCCGCGATCGCCGAGATCGAGCCGGTGACCTTTGCCTTCTCCTCCCGGAAAATCTGTTTGGCCTCGGCCAGGTTCGTCGGCTGTCGCATTCGGGCATCTCCCACCGGCTTTTACCCTAGCCGTCCCGATCCGGGGCAGGGAGCCTAAATCTCGGCGCAATGTGGGAACAGCGTTCCGCTCAGCGGTTAAGCCACGCGCTGACTTTCAGCCTGGTCGTGACGCCGGCCCCACGCAGGCCAAAGACGCCGCCGATGCCAGCCGCCAGCGCGTGGCAGGACCCTGCGAGGGGCCCAGTCATGGACCGCGGTAAATCGGCGGAATGCCGGCGACCTTACCCCCACCCGGCCCATTGCCGGGCCGGAACCCCTATGCTATCAGCCCCGCCTTCTTGGGTGGCCCGGCCTGTACGGCATGCCGTGGCGACCCTTTTTGCGTGGGGTTTCCGCCCTGCGCCCTGATCCAAAGAGGATGAAATGCCGAAACTGAAGACCAAGAGCGGCGTCAAAAAACGCTTCAAGCTCACGGCCTCGGGCAAAGTGAAGGCTGGCCCCGCCGGCAAGCGTCACCGCCTGATTGGCCACAACGGGAAGTACATCCGTCAAAACCGCGGCATGGACACGATCGCAGACGCTGATGCCAAGCGCATCAAACTCTGGATCCCCTACGGCCTCGATTGAGCGGAGACTGACCCATGGCACGCGTTAAAGGCGGCGTCACCGCGCACGCCCGTCACAAGAAAGTTTTGAAGAAGGCGAAGGGCTATTACGGCCGTCGCTCGAACACCTTCCGCACCGCGAACGCCGCGGTCGAGAAGGCCGGCCTCTACGCCTACCGCGATCGCAAGGCCAAGAAGCGCAACTTCCGCGCTCTCTGGATCCAGCGCATCAACGCTGCGGTGCGTGAAGAAGGCCTGACCTATTCGCGATTTATCGCCGGCCTTTCGAAGGCTGGGATCACGCTCGATCGCAAGGTGATGGCTGACATCGCCATGAACGAGCCGGCAGCCTTCAAGGGTCTTATCGCCCAAGCGCAAGGCGCGCTGAAGTAAGCTGCGAGCTCACCAACCGATCCGACGGGCGAGGGCAGCGATGCTCTCGCCCGTTTTCGTTTCCGGGATCCGAAACGAGCGTCAACGTTGCAATAAGGGAAGGTAGCGGACGGGTTCAGCCAAATTGCTTCGGCCCCGCTCGATCCGCTAAACACCGCCGATGAACGGTCAAACCACTGATTTGGCGGCCTTGGAGGCCGACCTGCTGGCGCGCGTTGCGGCGGCGAACGACGAAGCCTCGCTCGAAGCGCTGCGCGTCGAGGCGCTCGGCAAGCAGGGCTCGATCTCTGCGCTGATGAAGAACCTGGGCGCGATGAGCCCGGACGAGCGCAAGACGTTCGGCGCGGCGCTGAACGTTCTGAAGGACAAAGTCACCGAAGAGATCGTCACCAAGAAAGCGGCGATGGCCGAAGCCGCGCTTGACCGCCAGCTGCAGAGCGAGGCCGTGGACGTCACGCTGCCGCCGGTGCGTCCGCGCCTCGGCACGATCCATCCCGTCTCACAAGTGATGGAAGAACTCGCCGCCATCTTCGGCGAGATGGGCTTCACGGTTGAAGAGGGCCCCGACATCGAGACCGACTTCAACAATTTCACCGCACTCAACTTCCCACCGAACCACCCGGCGCGCGAAACCCACGACACCTTCTTCCTCGATGCGAAGGGCGAAGATGGCGCGCGCAAAGTGCTGCGCACGCACACATCACCAGTGCAAGTGCGCACGATGCTGAAGCAGAAGCCGCCGATCCGCATGATCTGCATGGGAAGAACCTTCCGCAAAGATTCCGACGCCACCCACACGCCGATGTTTCACCAGATCGAAGGCCTCGTCATCGACGAGACCTCGACCATGGCCGACTTGAAGAGCGTGCTCACGGCAGCGCTCAAAGCCTATTTCGAAGTCGACGATGTAAAGTTGCGTTTCCGTCCGCACCATTTTCCGTTCACCGAACCGAGTGCCGAAGTCGATGTCGGCTGCGATCGCTCTGGCGGCACGATCAAGGTCGGCCAGGGCGATGATTGGCTCGAAATTCTCGGCTCCGGCATGGTGCACCCAAACGTGCTGAAGAATTGCGGCATCGATCCTGAGAAGTACCAAGGCTACGCCTTCGGCATGGGCATCGATCGCCTCGCGATGCTGAAATACGGCATGCCCGATCTCCGCGACTTTTTCGCCGCCGACACGCGCTGGCTCAAACACTACGGCTTCAGCCCGTACCTGCTGCCTGGCCTCGCGCAGGGGGTGGGCTGATGCTCGCGCCCCAACCAACGGCCCGTCATCCTGGGCACGCGAAGCGTGACCGGGATCCAGGGGTGAATGCCCCAGTTTGTCATTCCTGGATCCCGGCCGTGCTCCGCACGTCCAGGATGATGGAAGAAGATTCTGCGCGCACGGAGCGCACCCAATGAAATTCACGCTCTCCTGGCTCAAAGAGCATCTCGCCACCGATGCGAGCATCGACGCCATCGTCGAAACCATGACCATGACCGGTCTGGAAGTAGAATCTGTCGAGAACGCCGGTGAGAAGCTCAAGGCGTTCACTGTTGCGCGCATCATCAGCGCCGCGAAACACCCGAACGCCGATAAGCTGCAAGTCTGCCAAGTCGAAACTGCGCTTGGAAATCTCGAGATCGTCTGCGGCGCGCCCAACGCGCGCGCGGGACTTGTCACCGCCTTCGCGCCGATTGGCACTTATGTGCCAGGCCTTGATGTGACGCTCGAAGCGCGCCCGGTGCGCGGTGTTGTCTCCAACGGCATGCTCTGCTCCGGCGCCGAGCTTGAACTCGATACCGACGCCGACGGCATCATGGAGCTTGCCTCCGATCTCAAAGTCGGCACGCCTGTAGCCGAAGCGCTCGGCCTCAACGATCCGGTGATCGACATCGAAGTCACACCGAACCGCCCCGATTGGCTCGGCGTCGCCGGCATCGCCCGCGATCTCGCCGCCGCCGGCATCGGCAAACAAACGACGAAGCCTGTACTTCCCGTACCCGGCCGCTACCCACCACCGCAAAAAGTCGAAATCGACGACACGCACGCGTGCCCGATGTTCGCGAGCCGCTATATTCGCGGCGTCAAGAACGGCCCGTCGCCGGCGTGGCTACAGCAAAAGCTGCGCGCCATCGGCCAAAAGCCGATCAGCGCGCTGGTCGACATCACCAACCTGCTGACGCACGATCGCAACCGCCCCGCGCACGTCTATGACGCGTCGAAACTCAAAGGCACGCTGCGCGCCCGCATGGGCCGCGTCGGCGAAACCTGCATGGCCTTGAACGGCAATGTCTATGACGTCACGCCGGACATGTGCGTGATCGCGGACGATGCCAACGTGCAGGGCATCGGTGGCGTCATCGGCGGCGAACTATCGAAGGTCACCGAAGAAACCACCGACATTCTGCTCGAGTGCGCGTACTTCGACGCCACCATCACCCACAAGACCGGCCGCGCTCTGACGCTCACCACCGACGCGCAATACCGCTTCGCTCGTGGTGTGGATTCCGGTTTCGTCGTTCCTGGCCTTGAGCTGCTGACGCGCCTCATCCTCGATATCTGCGGCGGTGAGCCCAGCGAAATCCAAGTCGCCGGTGATCTGCCGCCGCCGCCGAAGGCGATCTTCTTCGATCCCGATCGCGTGCGCCAACTTGCCGGCATCGATGTAAAGCCGACACGCGTGCGCGCCGTGCTGAAGGATCTCGGCTTCGAAACCAGCGCCGAAGGGCAGGGTAGCAAGCGCATCATCGTCGAGCCGCCGACCTGGCGCCGCGATGTTGATGGTCCCGCCGATCTCGTCGAAGAAGTCGCGCGCATCGAGGGCTTCGACAAACTGCCGAACAACGAGCCGCCCCGCGCCGCTGGTTTCCGCCCGCCGCCGGCCAGCGTCGGTGAAAGCCGCTCACGCCTCGCGCGCCGCGCCGCTGCGTCGCTCGGCTACAACGAAGCCATCACCTGGAGCTTCTGCTCGCGCGCGCAAGCGCAAGCGTTCGGCGGCGGCAGCGAAGACATGCTCGTCGCCAACCCGATCGCGAGCGATCTCGATTGCATGCGCCCCACGGCGCTGCCGCAACTTCTTGCCGCCGCGCAACGCAACGCCGATCGCGGCTTCGACGATGCGCGCCTGTTCGAAGCCGGCCCCGCCTACGCCAACACCAATGACGTTGGCCAGCAGCGCACGCTCGCCGCCGTCTGGCGCGCGCGCGCGCCGCGTCATTGGCGCGCCGCCCCGCAGCCGGACATCTTCGACGTGAAGCGCGACGTGCTGATGATCCTCGAAGCCAT
>CAYUOC010000042.1:0-6209 GCA_964446305.1 uncultured Terricaulis sp.
GTCACGGGGAGGTTTTTCACTCCCTTGGAGCGGTGTCCCGGCGGCGTGCGGAGCTCTGCCTGAAGCTCCCGTGCGCTCCCACGGTTCGCTTGTGACTCCCGTGGGCTTCTGCGCGGTTTGATCCACGCATCACGCTCAATCGCGACCCTCGCGCTCGCTTGGCTCGGCTAGCCGGTGAACCTCCCGTGCGAGGGATGGGCGTATGATACGGGCGATGGCGAGGTGTTGGATAGATTTTGCGCGGAGCGTTGATTTCGTTGGGTGGGAGCGGGGTTTGTGAGGGATAGACCCCTCGCTTGACCTTCGACCTCGGCGGAGAACGTGCGCCTCGCATGCAAGCCGTAACGTCAAAACTTCACTTCAAGCGATGGAAGAGATTCCAAAGCAATGCTCCGACAAAGCCACCAACCAGGCCAATGGCCGCGGTGATGCCAACCAGAATACCTGCGCGGCCGGGGTCGAACGCCTCCACTTCATAAGGCGGGCTGATAAAATGCATCCAGAACACAAAATCGAGGAGCGCCTGCGCTACCCCCAGGGCGACGAGCGTCGCCCAAAATAGGTGCCAGAGCGCGAAGAAGAGCGCGAACACAACGCCAACCTTGATCGGATTGACCATGACGATCTCCTTGTTGGAGTGGAGGACGCTGTCACGGTCGGGCGACCATATAATTGAGCCGGATCAAACCGCACTGGGACTGGCGCCCGCGAGTTTCCTCTTGCGCTCGATTGAGCTCGGTATCCGCAAGCTCTCGCGATATCACACCATTACGGCTCGGCGCGCAGCAGGACGTAGCCTCTTGCGCAGAGGGCTATGAAAATGACGTTGCCGGCGGCGTCGAGTAGGATGAGTTCGTTGAAGATCGGCTCGATCGCGTAGAACCACCAGTCGAACACGAAGAATGGCAGCACGGCCAGGCCAAAGCCCAAGAATGTCCAGCGCGTGAAACGCGAGAGCGCGGCAAAGAGGCCGGCGAGCACGGCCTGTGCGCCGAACGCGCCCAGCGATATCAGCACTATCGGATGCTCACTGTGATACGCCTCGCGCACCGTAAGCTCCATCACGCTGGCGGGCGCGATGAGACACCAGCCGCCAAGTACGAAAAATACTGCCGCGATCAGCCATTGCAGTCGCTGGGCCTTTTCTTGATTGGTCACAATAACCTCCATCGGAACTGGGCGGGCGCGCGCTCGAGTATGAGCGCGCGCAACCGTTAGTCCGGACAACCCGAGCCGCTGCAGTCGACGTCGCGATCCCAGCCGTTATCGGAATCGTAGCTGGTATCGATGTCGTAGGAGCGATTGCCAACGTTGATCTCGCTTTCGCGCTGGCCGTTGATATCGCCGTCGTCGTCGCGCTCCCAGCTGCCTTGGGTGCTGGCGGTGTTGCCAAACGCGCCTTGGGCGTAGCCGCTCTGTTGGTGATTGACGTTGCCGTCGTTGTCCCACCTGGTCGCGCCCTGGCCGCAACCGCGGCCGCCCATTTCCTTAATTCAAGTGGCTGGCGCGGAATTTTTTGCTAACGCGGCGCCGACGCGTTTGCGGCTATACGGCCCACCGGCTGCGAGGTTTGCGGTGATGAGTTCGGCCGCCTCTTCGTAGTGGATCGTCATCCGCGGGATCGCACTTTTGAAGGCAAGTGAGAGTGCGGGGTGCGGCAGCAGGCGCGCAAAGGGCGGCGCGGGGACTGGCCAAACATCGCATGAAACGACGAGTTCGCGCGCCGCCGCGTCGCTCGGCGCGTCCGTCATCGGGCCGGGACACATCATTGACCAATCCAAGGTGGTCGCGCGTACGGCGTTGAAGTTGGCGCGGTGGGCTTCGAAGATTTTGGGCACGCCCGGCAAATCGAGTGTCATCGTCGAGGTCCCGGGAACCTCAAGGAGGGCGGCGCCGCCAAACAACCAGAAGCGCCCGCCCGCTCCAAGCGCCGCTTCAGCGCAGCGAATGATCCGCTGCACCAGGGGCGCATAACCGGCGCCGTCGCTAACATACCCCGCGGCATTGATGATTGCGTCGTGGCTGCGCATGGCGTCAACGAGGGCGCCTTCATCGGCGAACGACAGCGCGCGTACATGCACGCGCTCGTGCGTTATGTCGTGAGCCTTGCTTGAGTCGCGCACGAGCGCGGTGACGTCGTGACCGCTCGCCAATGCGGCGCCGACAATTCTGCGGCCCGAGCGGCCGGTGGCGCCAAGTACGCAAACCTTCATGACAGTAGCCTCGACCAAGCATCCTGCAGAGCATTCGCCTCGCCAGCACCGAAGACGTATCGATCCGGGCGTACGAGGACAGCTTCAGCGCCATGGGCGTCGAGCCACGACGCGAGCTTGTCGCTGAATGGCGCGAGGCGCGCGTCGGAAAGGTTGATGTGGGTGAGGCCGGCCAGTGGCTCCGGCACAGCGTGGCGCGCGATCAACCAAGCCCCCGGTCCGATCACATCATCAAGACGGACGCCGCCGGCGATCGTTTGGGAGAAATAAATGCCCGCCGCCGCCGCGCCTTCGCAAATGCAGCCGGCGAGCAAGGGCTGAACCGCCGATACGTCAGGCGAGTTACCCGCTGCGCGTGCTGCCAACATCTGTTCGTCGCGCATGCGCGCTGCTGCGGGATCGGTAATGCAAACAGTGCGGCCCATCATCATTGCGAGCGCAATGATGCCGCGTACGTTCGGTTCGCGTTCGGTTTGGTAGGAGTCAAGCAAACCTGGATCAGTTCCGCTTTTAACCGCCGCAAGCTTCCAGGCTAGATTGGCCGCGTCACGCAATCCCGAGCACATGCCTTGGCCGGCGAACGGCGGCATCTGGTGCGCGGCGTCGCCGGCAAGGAGCACCCGGCCCTTGCGCCACTGCTTGGCAACCTTGGCGTTAAACCGATAAACGGCTTTGCGCTCGATCGTGATGGCGCCTTCGACCTTCCAGGGGGCGAGGAGGTTCGCAATGAAGGAATCGTCGCTGACTTGCTCCGGCGTTTCGCCGGGCTTCAGCATGAATTCCCAACGATGGCGGCCAGCGCCCATCAGTACGCAAGTTGTCGGCCGCTCGGGATCGCAGATCTGCAGATTGATATCGGGCAGCCGTGTCGGGTCGTGGACGATGGCGTCGACGACGAGCCAGGGTTCGTCGAATTGGAGGTCGTCGAACGCGATGCCGTTCGCCTCGCGCACGCGGCTGCGCGCGCCGTCTGCTCCCACAACATAGCTGGAGCGCACGATCGCTACGCCGTCAGGCGTCTCGATTGCGCTACTGACGGCGTCGTCGCTTTCTTCGCACGAAACGAACCGCCAGGAGGTCTTGAAGCTAATGTCGCTTTTTCCGGCGATCGCGCGCCTGAGTGTCGCCTCGATCGACGGCTGATGCACCATGTTGCTCGCGCGCCAGCCGCCGGGGCCGATGCGGTCTCCACCTTCGAAGCGGAGCAGGATTTCTCCTTCGGCGTTGAGGAAGTCGTAGCGCGGCGCTTGGCGGCAGGTCGCTTCAATTTCGGCGGCGACGCCGAGCTCCTGAAAAATGCGCATGATCTCGTGATCGACGTGAGCCGCGCGCGGCAAAGGGTAGATGTCGGCTTCCTTGTCGATCAAGAGAGTGCTGACGCCTCGCTCCGCGAGGAGGAGCGCCAGCGTGGCGCCAGTGGGCCCGGCGCCGACAATAAGGACATCGCATTCGAGTTGAGTTGGCATGCGCTAACCCGCGGCCATCGTGGCCTCGATTGCGCCTAGACGATCGATCTCACATCGAACGACATCGCCTGGCTTCAAGAACTGGCGTGGGTCCATAGCCGCGCCGATGCCGCCGGGTGTGCCGGTGAAGATCAGATCGCCAGGTTCGAGCGTCATCGCTTGGGAAAGATGCTCGATCTGCTCCCAAACATTGAACACGAGGTGCTTGGTGTTGGAATCCTGACGTTTCTCGCCATTAACGAAACAGCGCAGACCCATCGCGTGCGGATCGCCGGCTTCGTCGGCCGTGGTGATCCAAGGGCCGATGGGTGCGTGAGTGTCGAAAGATTTGCCGAGACTCCATTGCGGCGTGCGATGTTGCCAGAAGCGCTCGGTGACATCGTTGCCGACGCAATAGCCAAACACGTGCGCAGCGGCGTCCTCCTTTGTGATGTTGCGCCCGCGTTTGCCGATCACGGCGACGAGTTCAACCTCATAGTCCACAAACGGGCCAGACTTAGCGATCAGGATCGGATCAAAGGGGCCATTGATGGACGTGCCCGCTTTCGTGAACCACACTTGGTGTTGCGGCGTCTCGGCTTTGCTCTCGGCGATGTGGTCGGCGTAGTTGAGGCCGATCGCGAAAATCTTTCCGGGTCGCGCGACAGGGGCTAGCAGGCGAACGCTGGAAAGGGGGCGGCCTTCAGCGCTGCCGGCGGCTCCGGCGATAGCTTCCTTGCGCGTATCCCACTCAGCGATGAGATTGATCATGGCATCGCCGTCGCCAGCGGCGAGGTCGATCATGGTGTCGTCCAGAACGAGTCCGATGCGCACGCCGGCGCCTGCATCATAACGAGCGAGTTTCATTGGCCGCCTCCAGCCATCGGATGTGCGGGACCCCATTGCACCGCGAGTAGATCTTGCAGCGTCGCCTTGCGCGAGCCGTCGGTGGCGGCAAAGAGATCGCCGTCCGTCCAATGCTCCAACTCATGACCCCAAGGGTCTTTCCAATAGTCGAAGACTTGGCTGCCGAGGATGTGGCGACCTACGCCCCACGCGGGCGTGCGCTGCGCGCGCTTCAGGTGATTGTGCCCGCACATAAGATCGTCGAAGTTCGCGACTTCGAAGGCGGCGTGATTGAATCGAGGGGCGTTCGGTGATTGCAACAAGAAGAGTGTGTGGTGATCGGTCGGCGTGTCGCCCCGATCGCAGCGCATGAAGGCGCCCAGCGCCATACCGGGCGCGAGTTCGATTTCGTCCGATGTAATGAAACCGAAGCGCTGCTTGTACCATGCTTCTGAGACGCGGAAATCTTTGACTTCGAGCACCGCGTGCCCGAGGCGCACGACGTGAGCCGGACCATCTTGAAGCCGAAGCGGCGCGCGCAGGCGTGCTTTCGTATGTGCAGTGTTGTTGAGAGGGACGGACGGTGTCGGCAGGGGCTGGGCATCGTCTTGACCCGCGACGACCTCGACAATGCGCCCGTCGGGATCTCGTAAGCGGACAACGAAGCCACCGCCGGGGGCGTCAAATCGTTCGACCTTCGCGTTCTCGGATATGGCCAGACGCTCGATGTCAGCGAGGCTTTCGGCCCGCAAACCAAGCGCCTGGAAACCGGGTTCGCCAAGCGCAGTGGCATGCACGAACGGTTGTCGTCCGGCGCCGCGCGCATAGAGCACGCCGTCGTCGCTTTTGACCGGCGACAAGCCAAACTCGATGAGGAACGCTTCCATCTCCTCGAGATCGGGCGCGGTGAAGCGAACGTGCGCGATGTCTTCGATCTTGATCGTGCTCATGTCGGCTTCTTTCGCTTCTTTGGGTGCGTGGCAGGCGGTAGCGATGGCAGGTCCGCCTGGGCGATCCGGCGTGCTTCGGAGGCGGAAAGTCCCCCGGCGCGCAGGAAGAGTTCGGCGGTTGCGCCGCCAGCGTCGCGCCAGGTTTGTTCGCCGCGGATGACGGCGTTCATTGCCGAGAGTGTTGCGCCGTTCAGCATAGTGACGAGCGACGGCGTCTTGGCGGCGTCTGCCTTGAATCGACCGTTTGCCAAGGCGCGCTCGATGTCGCGCGCGGGTGGGCCGTGCATCATCGCAGAAAGTACGGCGTTGCTGAGCGCAAAGCGCACCAAGAAGCGGCCCCAATCCTGCTCTTCATGCGCGCGCCGTACGAAGAGGCGGAGGCCCGTGGCGATGCGCTGGGCAGGGTCGTCGATGCCGCGCATCGCCTCCTCCGTGCGCGCGATCATCTCCGCCGCCAAAGCGGCGGCGACCTCGCCATGCAAATTCTCGGGTTCATTGATGTTGTTGTAGATCGTGCCGCGGGCAATTCCGGCGGCTTCGGCCAAATCGCTAACCGCGATCTCAGCGCCGCCGTTCTCAGCGAACAATCGGAGCGCCGCCTGGAAGATCTTTGCGCGGGCGCCGCTGGCAGGGATGCCTTCATATGTCATATATGTACAGAATTGAACAATAACGTTCAATCTGTCAAGATCGGCTGACGGATGTCGGAGGGAAAAGTGTCGGATGGCCCACGACTGGTCCATTCCGGTCGTTAG
>CAYUOC010000042.1:6309-26014 GCA_964446305.1 uncultured Terricaulis sp.
CCGATGGGTGAAGCCGGTTTGCGGACCTGAAACTAGCGCGCCCGGATCAGTGCGGCGGTGAAGCCAATTGCGGCCGCGGTACTAGTCGCGGCGCCACAGATCGCGAGTCCGGTTCGTAGGGCATCTTCGCCGCCGATTGTGTCCGCAATGACGGTGACCAAAGTGGGGGCCACGCCGAAGCCGATAATGGCGCCTATAACGATGAATGCGCCAAGACACACACCTCGAATTTCATTCGGTACGAGAACAGCGATTGCCGCTGCCGTGACGAGCCCGGTGATCGCGCCGCATGTCAGCAGCAGAAGCAGTAGCCAGGCAAAACCGGTTGCTGTCGGCATCAGAGGAAAGAACGCGCCGGGAATGGAAAGTGCTGCGGCGACAACGGCGCCAATCAAAATGCCGCCTTTGATCTTACTCTTGTGACCAAAGTCGGCGGCAAAGCCTCCGACGAGTGCCCCGATCACGCCTGAGCCTAGAATGACGAGGCCCATCCACCCGCCAAACTGATCGGGTGCGAGATTGTAGTGACGCTCAAGCACCGGCGCAGCCCAGATGCTTGCTGCCGCGTCTGCCATCACTACGGTGACCTGACCGAGAAACAGCGGAGCGAGCAGTCCGCGCCGCTCCCAGAGCTCGCGCAGCGCCACGGAGAGAGCGGGACTCGTTTCACTGATCTCTTGGCGCGGCGGCTCGCGGAGGAGGAGCAACAACAAGGACAGAATGAGGCTCGCGCAGGCAAACACCAGCAATACGTTGCGCCAAGGCGTGAGCCCCTCAACGAGGGGTGTGGTTTGCGCGTAGAAGCCAAGCAGTGAGCCTCCGAATGCAAAGGCCGCCGCGCCGCCGATCATGTTGCCCAGCGAAAGCACCATCAGGGAGCGGCCGCGGGTTGCGGGAGAGCTGAGATCGGCCGTCAGTGAGATGGCGACGGTGAGCGACGAAAACGCGCCGATCCCTGCGAGCATGCGCGCAGCGAAGATATGCCAAAACTCGGTAGCGAAGACGGTCAGCGCGGTGCCGATGGTCCAAAGCATCGCAAGGCCAAATAGCAATAGCGAGCGGTTGCCCCGATCGGTCATGCGGCCGACTGGAATTGCCAAAAGGCCGATGGGGATGGAGATCGCCAAGCCTTGCAGCAGACTCATTTGAAAGTCGCTGAAATGCAGTTCGGCCGCCGCGACCTCTTGCACGGGGCTAAACACGGTGCGCATCGCCGATGCGCTGCCGATTGTGGTCGCGAGTAGGATGAGCGCGGGCAGAACGCGGCTGGGCTTGCGCGCAGCCGCTGCACCCACGTCGGCCGTGGCGTCAAGCTGAGCCATTTTGAGCCTCCGCCTTGAGAAGATCGCCGATGGCGTCATCGAAGTGCAGCGCCATGGCGGCGGCGGCGGCTTCCGGATCTCGATTCAGAATTGCAGCCGCCACCGCACGGTGGCGGTCGATCATGAGCTGCTTGCGGTTCTTGGCGACGCGCGTGCGCCACGCCGTTGGCACCGCAACCTCCATGAGCGGTGCGAATGACGCGACGATTTGGATGAAGAGCACGTTGTGGCTCGCCTTGGCGATGGCGTTGTGGAAGGCGATGTCGTGCGCCGTGCGCTTGGCGAGATCGTCCTTGTCTGTCGCCATCGCTTCGGCGAGGGCGACGATCTGGTTGGCTTCATCGTCCGTGCGGGCGGTCGCAGCTAGCGCCGCAGTGCGCTGTTCAATAGTGCGGCGTACGTCCCAGATGTCCGGCACCGTGATCTGAGCCGTTGAGATGGCGTGCTGAAGCGACGTCGAGATCACCGAGCCATCGAGCGCGCCGACACGCGGTTTGCGGCCATTGCCGACATCGATGAGTTTTAACGCAGCCATCGCGCCGAAAGCTTCGCGCATTACAGCGCGGCTAACGCCAAGCACTTCGGCGAAATGCCCCTCGCCGGGCAAGGTATCGCCAACCCGCAAGTTATTTTGGCGGATGTGAGCGGTGATCGCGTTGATGGCGGATTGCACCAACGTGCCGCCTTCGACGGCGCGCAGAGAGGGGATCGCGCTGGTGGTCACGCCGGGCTCCCTAAGCTGCTGCCGCGCAGGCGCGGAAGTCTGATGGCGAAACACCAAACCGGCGACCGAACGCACGCGCGAAGCTGGCGTTGTTGAGGTAGCCGTTTTCGTAGCCGATAGAGGAAACTGGCAGGTTCGTCGTCAGCAGCATGCGCTTTGCTTGGCTTAGCCGTTGTTCGGCTATGGCTTCGGCGATCGAGCAATTGAACATGTCACGGAAGCCGCGCGTCAGCTTGGCGCGATTGAGGCCGCAGGCGCGTGCGATCTTGTCGAGTGTGAGCTTCTCATTCCAGCGTTCATCAATCATGCGGCGCGCTGCAATGACGCGGCGTGTGTCTTCCGGTGAATGCGCGCCGTCGCCAGCGAGCGGCAGCAATTCGCTGCCGGCGAGCAGACGGATGGTCTCACAAAGCAGTTCGATGCTCTTGCCGAGGCGATAGATTTTGAGCGTTTCGCCGGCCAGCGTGCTCTCGCTAATCGCCAACACGATCACGCGCAGTGCGGAAGGTAAGTGAAATTCAACGCCATCGGGCGTCATGCCGCCGACGCGCGTGAAAGCGCCGCGGTCAATGACAAGCGTCATCCGCGCCTCTGCACTCAGCGAGCGGACGTTTGGCGAGAGATCGAAGGTGATGACCGGTGTTGCGCTATTGGCATCAAACGAGAGGGCGATGTGGTCTGGCGGCAGCGGGACGTTGGCGAGCGGGCCATCGCCCAGCAGCAGCGTCATCTCCGGAGAGACTTCGACGAATTCGCGCATTTTCCTCACCCAGTTTTCTGGTGTTGAGGAGACAGTGCACCTGTCAGATAGGTGGGTCAAGTAGCTATCTGATAGGTCGAAGGAGCTAGGGACGGAGCGCGCGGCGGAGCGCGTCCCGGCTGTCGCGGCGAGCGCGGACGGAGATAGGGGCGTCGCCGCCGAAGATGTCGAAGCCGTGGAATCCGCCTGGATAAACATGGAGTTCGACCGGCACGCCGGCGCGGGCCAGGCGCGTGGCGTAGGCGATGTCCTCCTCGATAAAGAGGTCGAGGGTCGGGCACGCGATAAAGGCGGGCGGCAGGCCGGAAAGGTCAGTGGCGCGCGCGGCGGCGGCGTAGGGAGAGACATTTGGGCCGCCGGGCTGGTGGCCCAGGAGCGAGGTCCAGCCGAAGCGATTGTTGTGTGCCGTCCAGATAAATTCGCCAGCGACCGGGTTTGGCTCGGCCACGACGCATGTGCGGTCATCGAGCATCGGATAGATCAGGTGTTGAAACGCGAGCCTGTATTCGCCGCGATCGCGCACGAGCAAAGCGAGCGCTGCTGCGAGACCGCCGCCTGCGCTCTCGCCCATTACGCCGACGCGGTTGCGATCAACGCTGAGTTCGGACGCGTGCGCGAATGTCCAAGCAAGTCCCGCGTAGCAATCCTCTATGCTGGCCGGGAAGGGATTTTCTGGCGCCAGCCGATAGTCGACGCTGATGATGACGCAGTTGAGATCAAATGCCGCCGGCCGGTGTAGCGGTTCAAGCTGCGCGGCGCTGCCGCCGACATAGCCGCCGCCGTGGATGTGATAGATGCACGGCAACGGACCTTTGGCGTTACGCGGTGTGTAGATCGTTAGCGTGATGCTCGGCGCGCCGGCCGGCCCGGGTACGCTGCGCACGCTTTGCAAAACGCCTTCCCGCACTTCATCAGTAAGCGTCACCGGTATTTGCGCGAAGCGTTCAGCCTCACGCATAGGCCCCAGCAACTCATTCGACAACGCAATCGTCGGAAATGCGTCCAGCACGGGGAGGAGTGCTGGGTCGACAAGCTTGCGTGTGTCCATACTGTCAGTCCGCGAAGATCTTACCGGGGTTGAAGAGATTCTTGGGATCGAGCGCTTTCTTGATTGAGCGCATCATGTCGACGCCATCTTCACCAATCTCGCGGACAAGCCAATCCTGTTTGCCGAGACCAATGCCGTGTTCACCTGTACAGGTGCCGTCCATGTCGAGCGCGCGTTGAACCAGCCGCTCGTTCAGCGCTTCCGCTTCCTTATGCTCGGCGGTGCTGTTCGGATCGATCACGAAGATGACGTGGAAATTGCCGTCGCCAACGTGTCCTAGAATTGGCGCGGGGAAGGACGCCTTCTCAAGGTCGCGCTTCGTTTCATTGATGCATTCGGCTAGCCGCCCAATCGGCACGCACACATCCGTCGGCCAGCCGATGGCGCCCTTGCGCATGGCCATCGCTGCATAGAACGCTTGGTGGCGCGCTCTCCAAAGCTTGGCGCGTTCTTCGGCTAGGTTCGACCAGTGAAACTCACCGCCGCCATTATCGCGCGCGAGATCGCCGATAGTCGCGATCTGCTCTTTGACGGCGTGCTCGCTGCCGTGGAATTCGAAGAAGAGCGTCGTGAGTTCGGGATAGTTGAGCTTCGAGTGCTGGTTGACGGCCTTCATCTGCACGTCATCGAGAATTTCGACGCGCGCGAGTGGAATGCCGAGCTGGATCGCTTGCACCACAGTATCAACGGCGCCGGCTAACGTCTGAAAGCTGCAGACGGCGGAAGAGATCTGCTCCGGAATGCCGTGGAGGCGCAACGTCACTTCGGTGATGATGCCGAGCGTGCCTTCGGAGCCGATGAAAAGGCGGGTGAGGTCATAACCTGCCGCGCTCTTGCGGGCACGGCGAGCGGTGCGGATGTCGCGGCCATCGGGTGTGACCACGCGCAACGAGAGGATCGCTTCGCGCATCGTTCCGTAGCGCACGGCGTTAGTGCCGGAAGCGCGTGTCGAGGCCATGCCGCCGAGCGTGGCGTTGGCGCCTGGGTCGATCGGGAAGAAGAGGCCCTGATCGCGCAGCGCGACGTTCAACTCTTCGCGGCGCACGCCGGCTTGAACGGTGCAGTCAAAATCGTCCGGATTGATCTCGAGGATTTTGTTCATTTCGGAGAGATCAACGCAGACGCCGCCGCGCACCGGCGTTGTATTGCCCTCTACCGACGTGCCGGCGCCGTAAGCGACGATCGGTACGTCAGCGGCCGTGCACGCCTTCACGACAGCAACGACCTCTTCAGTCGAGTGCGCGAAGACGACTGCATCGGGCAGCGCCGTGGCGAAGTGGGTTTCGCTGCCGCCGTGCTGGGCCCGCATGGCTTCGCCGAGATGCAGCCGGTCTCCGAAGATTCCGCGCAGCGTCTCGACGAAGGCCGGTGCAAGCGGCGAGCCCGACGCAACAGGTGCCGGCGCGCTCACGACTTTAGAACCGCGTGCTGACGCGAACGCCAACGCGGCGGCCGTCGCCCATCACGCCGAGGTTGTGGGTCAGTGGGCTTGCATCGCCGAAGAACGCGGCGAGAAGCGACCGATCGAGGTAGGATTCGTAGTATTCCTCATCGGTCAAGTTCGTGCCCCACAGCGCCACGGTCCAGTTGTCGTGTTCATAGGCGAGGTTGGCGTTGACAAGATAGTAGCCTTCCAGCTGCGGCTGGAATGTCGAGCTCAAACTCGATCCGGCGCGATCGCCCTTGTAGGAGACGGTTGTGTTGAACACGATGTTGTCTGCTCCAACCGGGATGGTCACCGTGGGGGTCACGAAGAAATTCCAATCCGGTTGGAAGAGGATGAGGTCCGTCGCGAGGCCGCCGGGGAAGATAGCTTCGAAATCCGAGTCATCCGTGATGCGCGAGTGATTGTAAGTGAGGCCGCCGGTGAGCTGGAACATCTCCGTCGGCGCCCAGATGCCTTCCACTTCGACACCGTAGCTGGTGACGTCGCCGGTGTTGAGGTTCACCGCTTGCAGCGTCGGCGTGAGCCCGTTCTGCCCAATATAGTGTTGATAGTCGTTGTAGTAGATCGCGGTGTTCAGCGTGAGCGTGCCATCTTCGCTGGTGAACTTGTCACCGATCTCGAACGTCCACACTGAGTCGCCTTGATAGAACGGCAGAGGGCCGCCCGGCGTGTTCGCGCCGCCGCCGCGGAAGCCGCGCGCGATAGACGCATACGTCATGTGGTTGTCCGACCAACGCTGCGTGAGCGTGACACGCGGCTGCAATTCGTCGGCGCTGTACTGCCCGACAGTGCCGGAAACGTTGGCTTCCTGGTGGTCGAAGCGCAGCCCGGCCGATAGCTCGAGCGAGTCGGTCAGATCATAGAACGCCGTCGCGAAGATCCCTTGCGAGGTCTGATCTTGCGTAGATGTTGTTGGTGGCGTCGGCGTGCCGAGAACGCTGCGCGTGACCACATCGGTGGAGGTCGTGTAGTTCGCGAAAAAGCCGACGAGTGTGCTCAGGCGATCGTTCCAGTTCGTGTCGAATCGCAGTTCGCCCGTGTAGGTGTCGCGTTCGTTGCGGCCGTCGGTGACTCTCAGAAAGTCGATCGGACCCCAATCGCCATCGCCCACGGCTTGGCCATCTTTGCGATCGTAGGCGAGCACCGCGGTCATGCGGGTGTTGCCGGTCACGTCGAACTCGCCGCGACCGTTCACGCCCCAATATTCGTAGGTCGCGATGCTGTTAACGTTGAGTTCGACGTCCTGAACATAGTCGGTCGGACCCGCCGGACTCGAATACGCGGTTTGTGCGCCCTCGACGCTGTTCCAATACGCATTGAGGGTGATTTCCGCATTTTGCGGCGCTTCCCACACCAGCGTGCCGTTCACCGATTGGTTCTCAAGCGGGCGTGCGTCGCCGCCGGCGAACGTGTTGGTCGAGAAGCCGTCGTGTGCGTGGTAGGAGGCCGCGACGCGGCCACGCAGCACGCCTTCGATGAGCGGGCCACTCAAGCTGCCGGCGATCGTCTGATAATTGTCGGGATCCGCGTAGGACGCAGAGAAACGACCTGAGAAGTCGTCGGTCGGCTCGCGGGTGATGACGTTGATGGCGCCACCCAGTGTGTTGTTCCCGAAGAGCGTGCCTTGCGGGCCGCGCAGGACTTCGACGCGCGCGATGTCGACGACCGGATTGTTCAGATAGGACGTGTTCGTCTGGTAGATGCCGTCGACGAAGATGCCAACGCCCGGCTGAACCGTGTCGATCAACGTCGTGCCGACGCCGCGGATGGACATGAACGCGCGGCCCACGGCATCGGTTGTGATGTTGAGACCTGGCGTGAAGGCCGCGATTTCACGCACCGAGTTGATCTGCTCGCGCTCGATCGTGTCGGCTGTCACCGCGCTGACCGCGATCGGAACGTCCTGGAGGCGTTCTTCGCGCTTCCGCGCCGTGACGACGATTTCGTCCGAGCCTTCTTCGGCGCCGGGTGCGTCCTGAGCCAGCGCGATGCTGGGGACCGCCGCCATCGCCAGGGCCGCGCCGGCCAGAAGCTTCGTGATGCGCCGCATTTTCATTCCTCCCGATGAGCGCACGCGTCTTTTCTGGGCGTGCTGTCGTTGAGGAGACCCTAAGCTGAATGCGGACCTATCTGAAAGGTAGCGGGCCGGTAAGAGTCTGTGCCGATCCGCTCACAGGTTTGGCCTGACGGAATCTCGGCCTCAGCCGGCTACCGGCGCTAGCGGGCCAGTGTTTGCTCGAGTTGCTCGGCGATGACGGCCATGCCGCGCGCGTTCGGGTGCCATGCGGCCCCCGCAGCGCCGTCATAGTCAAGCGGAAGCCCGGCGCTCCAAGGATCGCTGTCGCAGGGTGTGTGGCCTGCGGATACTTGGTCCATTCTCAGCACAGTCGCGCCGGTTTCGGCCGCGGCACGGTTGGTGATCTCGGCGAGGCGTGCCGCCGTTACTCGCAGCGCCGCCGCTTCGGTCTCAGTGAATCGCGATTGCGCGCACTGCGTTTCGGGAACGAGGGCGATGTACTGGATGAACACGACACGCGCCTGCGGTGCGCGGGTCGCGATTTGGCGGGCGACCTCGCGCAGATTGCTTTCGAGTGTCGTGAACGCCGCCTCCGGCACCACGAACGGTGACGGGCAAGGAAACACCATGCCTGCCGCGCGAATCGATTCACCTTGCTCGCAGCTGCTGGCGACGAGGTTGCCGACATAGGCGATATCGTTGCCGCCGATGGTGATGGTGACGAGTCTTGTGTCGCGAGTGACCGTGTCGATCTGCGCGGGCAATTCGTTCCAGGCGTTCAGGATATGTGCTGATGTGGCGCCGCCGCAGCTCACATCCTCGAGCGTGAGGTTCAGGCGCTCCGCAAGCAGGTGCGCGTAGTTCGCGGAGCTTCTGTAGCAGCGCGCCGGGCTTCCCAGCGCGGTGGGGCCGGCGCCCGAACCGGCTGCGAACGAGCTGCCCAGGTTCACATATCGAGCGCCAGGAGGCAGTTCATCGTGCGCCGCGTGGGCGCATGCCCACAAGCCAACGGCCGCAACACAAAAGCCAATGATGTTCTTCATGATGAACTACCAGCAGGAATAACCGCCGTCTGCCAGCACGATGCTGCCGGTCATCAGGCTTGAGGCGTCGGAGGCGAGGAAGAGGATGACGGAAGCGACTTCCTCTGGTTCGCCGAGGCGCGCTTGGGGTGTGCCGTCGATCCAGCGGCGGTACATTTCGCTGGTTTTATCGGCGAATTCGTTGAGGGGCGTGCGGATGTAGGTCGGCGCTACGGCGTTGACGCGCACGCCGCGCGGCGCCCACTCGGCCGCTAGGGACTTTGTGAGCTGGTGAACAGCGGCCTTCGAGGCGTTATAATAGCTCTGCGGCTGCGGCCGGTTGACAATGAAGCCCGACATCGAGCCGACGTTGACCATGGCGCCCGAGCCCCGCGCCAGCATGTGTTTGCCGAATGCCCGTGCACACCAGAACGTGCCGTTCAAGTTGACGTCGAGCACGTTGAGCCAATGCTCATCGGCCACTTCCTCCGCCGGTGTTTCGCTACGGGCGATACCGGCATTGTTTATGAGAATGTCGACGCGCGCCTCGCGGGCGATGATTTCATCGGCGACCTGCGTGACGCGCACAGAGTCGGTCACGTCCATCACCACGCCATCGACTTGGTGGCCCTTCTTACCCAGCGCCGCGCGGGCTTTCTCGATGGCGGCGGCGTCTCGGTCGGTGATGATCACGCGCGCACCTGCTTCGGCCAGCGCTTCCGCAGTTGAATAGCCAATACCGCTGGCGCCCCCCGTCACCACAGCGACGCGGTCGGTCAGCTTGAATTTCTCAAGATACATCTGGTCCTCAGGGCAGGAAGCGTTCCGCAGGCATTGGCGCTTCTGGCGCGGCCTTGTCGGTAGCGGGATCGTAGACGATGCGCGTGGACGCTTCGTACTGAGGCCAGGGCAGAGCGCCAGTCTTGGCGAAGTCGGCCCAGATCCGGTTCACCCGATCGGCCACATCTTGCGGCGGATTCTCACCGGCCAGACCCTTTGATCCAGCGACCGTCGAGAGCGTGTTGAACACGAACGGTAGTTCGATCGCGTGGCAGGCGCCGAGGTTGCCGCTGTAAGCAGTCGATCGCCACGAGAAATCGTAGACGTGCGTGCGCCCGGTGTGTGCCGCTGCAAAGCGACGCGCGGGCAGGCGGAAGACCAGATCGGTGAGCGCTTCTGTGAAGGCGTCGCCTGGCCGCTTACCGCGTTCATCGATGCCGTACGCTTTCAGGATCTCCCTCGCCTTCGGCTCCGCGCGCTTGGTGACGAAGTTCGCGAGGAATTTGCCGATCTTCCGCTTCACGCCGCTTGGCACGAAGTAGAGGTTCATCTCTTCAGTGTTGGTGCCGACGATTAGCTCCACATCCGCGCCGGCGCCTTTGCGGAGCGCGCTGACGGGATGTTCGGGCAACACATCGTCACCATAAACAGGGAGGAATTTGCTCAGACCGAAAGCGGGCTCGCGCTTGTCGGGATTGCGCAGATCGATATTCGCGGTGGGCAGCGAAATCTTGCGCTGCGCTTCTAGACATTCGGCGACGGAACGGGTGCGGAAGCCTTCGACGGTTGGTTTCACCCGCAGCATTTTTGCAAGTTTCGCCGTCAGGCGCTCCGCCACTGGGATCGGGCGCACCATGTCGCCGTGACCGCTCTGGACGATGGCGCGACGGAAGAGGCCTTTCGCCAGCGGCGACGCCACAAGGTTGGCGACAGACATCGCACCGGCAGACTCGCCGAAGACCGTGACGTTGCTAGGATCGCCGCCGAAGGCTGAGATGCTATCTTGCACCCAGTGCAGCGCGAAGATCTGATCGCGCAGGCCGAGATTGGTTGGCGCGCCCTCGATCGGCAGAAAGCCCTCGATGCCCAGGCGATAGTTGATTGTCACGCAGACGATGCCGGCGCGCGCGAACGCGGCGCCATCATAAACGTCTGCTGCACCCGCGCCCCCTGTGAATGCGCCGCCATGAATAAACACCATCACGGGAGCGTTCGCCGCGTTTGACGGTGTCCAGACGTTGAGCACGAGGAAGTCGTCGCCTTGGACCTGATCGGCGCCGATCAGCGGCTGAATGTTTAGGCCCGGCAGCGCTTTTTCCCATTCCTCCGGCGTCGGCGCCGGTTGTGGGGCGATGAAGCCGCGCTCGGTGGCGTCGCGCACTCCGTTCCACCGTTGCACGGCTTGCGGCGCCGCGAACCGCAATGCTCCCACCGGCGGCGCTGCATAGGGGACGCCCAGATAGCGGCGCACATCGCCAATCAGCGACCCTCGGACGGAACCAGCCGACAAATGAAGGATCGGGGGATCCGATGGCGAAACAGAACGGAGGGTCTCTGGCATGATACCGAGCCTAGAGAGAAATCAGCATTTTTGGCAGGCGATGCTGTGCCGAGTGGCAGCACTTCGATGCCGCTGATCTGTGCGGTGCGGGTCCCAAGGCTCTGGCCTGACACTGCGCGGACCGGGGCGCGCCAATACTCACGGTCTGGAGCAAAGACGCTCGCTACCACGCGCGAAACGCCCCCTGCATGTAGCTAAAGCCCGTGCGCCAGCTTCCGCTTGCGCTCGACTGAGCTCGGTATCCGCAGGCTCTCGCGATATTTCGCGACGGTGCGGCGGGCGATGTCGATGCCTTTTTCGCGGAGGATTTCGACGATGCGGTCGTCGGAGAGGATTTCCGCGGGCGTCTCGGTGTCGATCAGCCCCTTGATCTGGTGACGCACGGCTTCGGCGGAGTGGCTCTCGCCGCCGTCAGCGGCGTTGATCGAAGCGGTGAAGAAGTATTTCAGCTCGAACACGCCGCGCGCGCACGAGAGGTACTTGTTCGAGGTGACGCGGCTCACCGTCGACTCGTGCATCTCGATCGCGGCGGCGACAGTCTTGAGGTTGAGCGGCCGCAAATGCGCCACGCCGTGGGCGAAGAAGCCGTCCTGCTGACGCACGATCTCGCGCGCGACTTTGAGGATGGTCTTGGCGCGCTGATCCAAGCTCTTCACCAGCCACGACGCGTTCGCGGCGCACTCGGTGAGGAATTGCTTGTCTTCTTCGCGCTTCGCAGTTTTTGAGACTGTCGCGTAATAGCGCTGGTTCATCAGCACGCGCGGCATGGTGTCGGTGTTGAGTTCGACCAGCCATGTGCCATCTGGCGATTGCTTGATGTAAACGTCGGGCGCGACCGATTGCACCGTGCCGCCGCCGAAACCGGCGCCAGGCTTCGGCGTCAGCGCGCGCACTTCGGCGATCATGTCGGAGAGATCTTCGCGGTCGACGCCGCAGAGCGTCATCAAGCGCTCGAAGTGACCCTTGGCGAGCAGATCGAGATTGGTGATCAGCGCTTCCATTGCCGGATCGAAGCGGCCGCGCTCCTTCAGCTGCAGCGCCAGGCACTCGGGAATATCGCGCGCCATTACGCCGGTGGGCTCGAAGCCCTGCATGACTTGCAGAACGTGCAGCACGTCAGCGTCCTTGGCGCCAATGCGTGCGGCGATTTCGAGCGGGTCGGCGCGCATATAGCCCCAATCGTCGACGGCATCGATCAGCACGCCGCCGATCATGCGCTCAACGGGGGAGAGGCCGGCTTCGGTGAGCTGTGCGTCGAGGTGTTCGGCGAGCGTTTTGTCGTTGGCGAGCGTCTCTTCGATGCCCGGCATGTCGTCGAAGCTCTTGCCCGACGAGGCCTTCGACCAATCCTGCATCGGCGCGGCGCCGGCTTCGGCCAGTTCGTTCGCGCTCAGATCGGGCGCGATATCGGCGACGCTGACGTCGAGCGCAGCTTCGCTCGGCGCCATGCCGCTATCGAATTCGAGCTGCTGCGCGTCGCCGCTGTCTTCGCTCTTCTTGGCTTCGGCCGAACCTTCTTCGCGCTCAAGCAGCGGATTGCGCTCGAGTTCGCCTTCGACGAATTCCTGAAGCTCGACGTTCGAGAGTTGCAGCAGCTTGATCGCCTGCTGCAATTGCGGCGTCATCACCAGGGCTTGGCCCTGGCGCATCTCTAGGCGGGGGGTCATCGCCATTGGCGGGCCACCGTCTAGTTGAAATCTTTGCCGAGATACCTTTCGCGCACGGTCCGATCCGAGAGCACCTCGTTAGGCGTGCCCTCAAACATCACTTCACCGTCGAACATGATCGAAGCCCGATCCACGATTTGCAGCGTTTCGCGCACATTGTGGTCAGTGATCAGAATTCCGAGACCGCGGTCCTTGAGGAAGGTGATCAGGTCGCGGATGTCGTTGATGGCGAGCGGGTCGATACCGGCGAAAGGCTCGTCCAACAGCATGAAGGACGGCCTGGTCGCCAGAGCCCGCGCGATTTCAACCCGGCGCCGTTCGCCGCCCGAGAGGGCGGAGGCGGGCGCATCTTTCAAGTGGTCGACGCGCAACTCGGAGAGCAGTCCGTTCACGATCTCCCGGCGCTTTGAGTGAGAGCGCTCACTCAACTCGACGACAGACATCACGTTCTGTTCGACGGTCAGACCACGGAAGATCGACGGCTCTTGTGGGAGGTAGCCCACGCCAAGCCGGGCGCGTTGGTACATAGGCAGTGTTGTGACGTCCTGGCCGTCCAACAAGATTTGCCCCTGGTCCACGCGTACGAGCCCCGTGATCATATAGAAGCAGGTGGTTTTGCCTGCTCCGTTGGGGCCCAACAGACCGACGACTTCGCCACGGCGGAGAAAGAGCGAAACGTCCTTCACCACCTGGCGGCCGCGATACGCTTTTGCGATCCGAACCGCGCCAAGGCCCCCAGTGGAAGCCTCAGGCTGAGCCGAACGGCGTGCCGTGCCCTCGGGGCTCATTTCGACCCGCCGGCGCTAAGAATTCGTGAACCCTTGGGGGTGGAAGCGAACATCACTGCGGGCGATTGCCCGAGTTCTGCTGATTGCCCTCGCTCGGCACGAAAACGCCCCGGACGCGCTGACCCGGCTGGGGCCGGATCACGGTGCGGCGGTTGCCGATATTGAGGACCAGCGTGTTGCCGCGGATGACGTTGTCTTCCGACATAATGATGACGTTGCCGGTGAAGGTGACGCTGTCCTGCGCGACGTTGTATTCGGCGCGGTCGCCGCGCGCGTCTTGTGACGGGCGGATGTAATAAACCTCGCCTTCGGCAATCATGCGCTCGATGTCGCCTGAGCCTAGGCCTTGCTGCGCCGTGCCACCACCGCTCGTGCCGCTGAAAAACAGGGTGATCCGATCGGCCCGCAAACGCGCGTCGTTCTGGACGATATCGACGTTGCCGACGAGCACGAGCCGGCGTTCGCTATCGAAGTATTCGAGATTGTTGGCTGAATAGGAGACAGGCCCGCCGCCTTCGCTCAACTGGGCGTGCGCGGGAGCAGCGGCGAGGCTGGCCATAACGAAAGCGCCGGCGGCGATCAGAAAGCTCACGGGCCTCATTGCGGCGTCTCCCCATTCTGTTGCTCGCGGTCGGGGATTTGTCCCCGGACCCCGCCGCCCAGCACCAAAGCACGGTCGCTGTCACGCAATTCATAACTTCCGGCCTGGAGCACGCCAAGTGGCCCGGCGCCGGTGACGCCGCCCCGGCCGGTCAGAGTGCCCCGTTCCAGGTCCACAATCATGTTCGGGGTGGTGAACCGGTTGCCGTTACTGTCGGAAAACAGGACCTCGCCGTCGAAAATGACCGTCTGGGCCTGTTCGTCGTAGATGCCACGGGGGGCCAGCATGATCGTTCCGGCCTCGGTCCGATAAACGGGGGCGATGAGCTCGATCGGCTGGTTTTCCCCCAGGGCCCGCTCGGCCATTTCAGCCGAAAGCTGGTAGGGGCCACCGTTCTCGGTACGGCCAATAAAGCGGGGGTTGATCATCCGGAGCGGCTCGGCGGCCGCATACTGGCCGGCGTTGAACCCCCCCTCGATGGCGTGCAGCGCCATGAACACGAAGACAGCCGCGAAAGAGGCGCCCGCGCCGGCGACGAAGAAGCGCCGCAGCGCCGCGATGAGGCGCGAACGGCGGCGCGCGGATTTCAGGGTGAGGGCCCGTTTGGGCTCCCATCCAAAATCAAGGGCTGCGCCAGCTGCTGTCACCGGCGGCTTTTCACCCGCCGCGTGGGCGGAAGCAAGGCGGCTCAACCGCTACGGCTGGGGAGCAGTCGTGACCGCCGCTGGTTCAGGCTCCGGCGGCGGAGGAGGCGGCGGCAGCGGCGGCAATACGATGTCCAGCCGGTCGGCCGTGTACTCGTCCCGCGCCGGCAGCGCCGTGCCGCGCAACTGCGCCGACCATGGCGCGACCTGCTGCTCGCGCGCTGCGTCGTGGAAGCGCGCCACGATATCGGCGGCGGCGCGGCTCTGGCGGCCATCGAAATAGGCGTAGCCAGACTGACGCTGATCACCTGCGTTCATCACGTTGATAAGCACGCGCGTGTCTTCGCCCTGCAACGCGCGCGCGATCGGCTCCGCCGCGGTGAAGTCGTGCTGCGAGCGGACGTGCAGCACAACGGTGCTGAGTGGCGGCGCCGGCCCGAACAGGCTGTTGATGACGCGGCCGATGTTCTGCGGCGACTCTGCCGCGGCGACGATATCGCCGGAGTCGCTGTTGGTGTCTTCGCCCGGCGCGCGCGCATTGGCGATCGGGCCGGGGTAGGCGGCGTCGGTTTGTGTGGATGGCGCGACGACGGCGGTGGGCGGCGGCGGGATGACGCCGCTTGCCGCCATGGCTTCTTCGAGTTGGATAACCCGCTCTTGCAGGCGGTTGCGCTCGCGCAGCACCTGGTTAGTGACGCCCAGCGTCCAGCCGGCAAGCGCAACGGCGCCGATGCACGCAATCAGTTGCGCAACAAGCAGCGCCCTTGTGCTGCTGACAAATGTGCTGAGCAGAGACCTCGCCATCCGCGCTCAGCCTCCCGCGCGCTTGATGGAGAACAGCCGTTGCGCGGCGACGAGCGCGCAAAGCCCGCCAACGATCAGCACCCCGAGCAACGCCAATTGTAGCTGATCGGTCCGCATCACGCCGTTATAGGTGGCGATCACGGCGCCAGAAAACGCGACGAACGCTGCGATCACCGCCAACAGCAACGCGCGTGGCGCGATGGCCAGATTGGGGCGGGCGCTTTGGATGATGCGATGATCGATCGGATCGGGCCGACGCCCATCGCGTACCACGCCCGCAAGCGCGGCTTCAAGCATGCCCCATTCGCTCTTGCCGCTGTGCAGTTCCGCGATTTTCATGTCTTCGAACGGCGCTGGCAGGCGGACATCGTCAAGCCGCATCTGCAGGAGCTTCTCGTCATCGAGCGCCTGTGCCGATTGCGCGAGCAGCCATGAGGAGTTCCGCGCGCTCTCGCTCCACACAGTGACAATTGCGCGCGCATCGGCGTACTCGCGTTCG
Source organism: uncultured Terricaulis sp. (assembly GCA_964446305.1). Lineage (GTDB taxonomy): Bacteria > Pseudomonadota > Alphaproteobacteria > Caulobacterales > Aquidulcibacteraceae > Vitreimonas. Next base: position 21,994 of record CAYUOC010000042.1, read on the forward strand.
ATCTCGTCGATGTCGGCTTGACCATCGGCGTCCCACCACACGGAATAGCCGAGCGAACTCAGCCGCTCCGCGATGGGGCGCACACGATCACGGTCGAGCCGCGAACAGGAGATGAAGACGTCCGCCAAACTCTGCCGTCCCCGCTGCCCCCAGCGGGCCGCATGTTAACGCCAGGAAAGGTGAGGTGGCGAGAGAAAAGGGCGCCGGCAAGGCAATCCGCGCGTTGAGTTTGGCTTTCGCTCAGTAAGGGTAACGGGAACACACCATGCGCACTTGGATTTTCGCCGCCGCGTTGATTTTCGCGGCCTGCACGGGCTCACCGAGCAACGGGCAGCAATCGCAAGACGCGGTCGCGCAGGGCGCGCCGAACACAGATTTTACCCCAGCCTTCGCAGGGCAAACGCGCGCGCCGGAAGCGTTGAGCGGTGTTCAAATCAACGCCGAAGAGATCGCAACGGGACTCAATCATCCGTGGACGCTCGTGTTTCTGCCCGATGGCCGCATGCTGGTGACGGAGCGCGCTGGGCGTTTGCGTGTTGTCACGCGCGAGGGGCGGATCTCCGATCCGGTTGCCGGCCTTCCCGAAGTTTTCGCGCAGGGGCAGGGCGGCTTGCTTGATGTTGTGCTTTCGCCCGGCTTCGCGACCGATCGGCTCATCTATTGGAGTTATTCCGAACCGCGTGAAGGCGGCGGCAATGGCACGAGCGTCGCGCGCGGCCGCTTAAGCGATGACGTTTCGCGCGTCGAGAATGTGCAGGTGATTTTCCGGCAGATGCCGTCTTGGCAATCGCGCGGCCATTTTGGCTCGCGCCTCGTGTTCGATCGCGAAGGGCGTCTCTATGTGGCGCTCGGTGATCGCCAGAACCCCGAGCCGCGTCAGCTAGCGCAAGATCTCTCCACCCACATCGGCAAGGTTGTGCGCATCAACGCCGATGGCAGCACGCCGGCTGACAATCCTTTCGTGGGTCAGGCAAACCATCGCGCGGAGAACTGGTCTTACGGTCACCGCAACATTCAAGGCGCCGATCTTCATCCCGACACCGGCGAGCTTTGGACCATCGAACATGGTCCGCGCGGCGGCGATGAACTCAATATTCCGCGCGCTGGCCGCAATTATGGTTGGCCGGTGATCGGTTACGGCGAGGACTATAATGGCTCGCGCATGCACGAAGCTTCGGCGCGCGAGGGCATGGAGCAGCCGATCTATTACTGGGACCCGGTGATCGCACCGGGCGACATGGACTTCTATCGCGGCTTGCTCTTCCCATGGCGCGGCGACCTGTTGATCGCGGGCTTGAACACGCGTTCGCTCGTACGTCTCGATGTTGAAGGCGAGCGCGTTACCGGTGAGGAGCGCTTCGCTCTCAACGTCGGCCGCATTCGCGACCTCGTCGAGAGCGAAGATGGCGCCCTTTGGATCATCACCGATGAGGACAACGGCCGCGTGCTGCGGCTGACGCCTCAGCGCTAGCTACTCGCCGCTATCGCCGCTCGTAGCAGGAGCTTGCGCTTGCCGATGCAGCTCCTGAACGCGGGCGGCGAAGGTCTCATCCGCCTGGGCGCGCTGCGCGATAGCGTTGTAAGTCGCGCTATCGAGGTTGTTGCGCTCCAGGATTTGACGGATTTGCTCGGTGACTGCCGCCTGCTGCTCCGGGGTGGCTGTGCTCAGGCTATTCGTCAGCGGCTGAATCTCGATGCTGGCTTGCGCGAAGGCGCGCAGCGACTCGTCGCTGAACGTATCGGGCTGTAACGCCGCCAAGCGCGCCGCAAACACGCGGTCTTCGTTCGCAGCGCGCGTGATGGCGTTGTAGGTCGTGGGTTCGATTCCGTGCCGCTGCTGGATCGCCGCAATCTCGGCGGTGATTTCCAGTTGCCGCTCCGGCGTCTGTGCGCCGAACGTCTGTTGTAGTGGCACGATTTCGTCGCGCGCGGCGGTATAGGCGCGCAACTGGGCGTCAGTCATATTCGCGGGCTGCACCGCCTGTGCAGTCGCGGTCGTTGTGTTTTGCTGCGTCGTGCGCGCTGTTTCAGTGCTTTGCGTGCCAGCGCACGCAGTCGCGAGCGTTGCCGCGGCGACTGCCGCAAGCAATTGGAACTTTGTCATCCTTACGATGCTCCTTGTTGTTGCTTTGAAATCACGGGGTTGCCGTGATCAACGCATCACCAGGGAAATTGTTCCAAATTGAGGGAACCTTTTCAGAGTCCGCGTGAAGCCTCAAGCAAGCGATCGAGCAGCGCGTCGAGGTGTTCGCGTTCGCGCGTATTCAAAGAAGCCAGCAATTTTTGCTCGCTTGCCAATGCTATTGGCGCGATGCGCGCATGCACGCTTTCACCTTGCGCCGTGAGCGAGAGAATTTGGCGGCGCGCATCTTCACGATCCGCGCGGGCAGCGACGCGCTTGGAGTCGACGAGCTTTGATACCGCGCGTGACACCGCGACTTTGTCCATCTCGGTCGCTTCGGCGACTTCTTTGGCGGTGAGCCCGGGACGGCGGCCGAGCACGGCGATGATGCGCCATTCCGGGATGGTGAGATCGAACGTCTTTGCGTAGCGCGCCGCGATTGCCCGGCTGACGCGGTTCGAGAGGATCGAGAGCCGGTAGGGGAGGAAATCCTCCAAAACCAGGCGTTCGGCCGGGCTGGATTTCGGTTTTGCGCTTGCCATTGGTTACAGATGAAACTAAATCCTCGGGAAACGCAAGCTTAGAGGAAACGCCATGGCCGATCTGTTCGAGAATCCGATTGGGACCGATGGTTTCGAGTTCGTCGAATTCACCTCGCCCGAACCAGAAAAGCTTGCCGCGTATTTCGAACAGATCGGCTTTACCGCTGTCAGCAAGCACCGCTCGAAGAACGTCGTCCGCTACAAGCAGAACGACATCAACTTCATCCTGAACATGGAGCCGAGCGGCCAAGCGGCTGATTTCCGCGAAGCGCACGGGCCGTCGGCCAACGCCATGGCCTTCCGTGTGAAGGATGCGCAGCACGCATTGCGCGAAGCGGTGAAGCGCGGGGCCGAGCCGGTTGAAGGCAAGGTGGGCCCCATGGAGCTCAACATTCCGGCGATCAAGGGTATCGGCGGCGCTTATATTTATCTCGTCGATCGCTACGGCGCACAGACGATCTACGACATCGATTTTAAACCGATCGAAGGCGCGGACGAGTCTAAGAACTCGATCGGCCTGACCTATCTCGATCACCTCACCCACAACGTCTTCCGCGGCAACATGAAGACGTGGGCGGATTATTACGAGAAGATCTTCAACTTCCGCGAAATTCGCTATTTCGACATTGAAGGCAAAGTCACCGGCCTCTTCTCAAAGGCGATGACGAGCCCCGACGGCAAGATCCGCATCCCGCTCAATGAATCGAAGGGCGAGGAAGGCAAGGTCGATCAGATCGAAGAGTATCTGCAGCGCTACAAGGGCGAGGGCATCCAGCACTTGGCCTTCGGCACGGACAACCTTTACGACGTCGTCGATCGCCTGCGCGGGCGGGGCGTCGAGCTGCAAGACACGATCGAAACCTATTTCGATCTCATCGATAAGCGCCTGCCGGGCCACGGCGAGCCGGTCGAAGAACTCCGCAAGCGCCGCATCCTGATCGACGGCGCGCCGAGCGAAGGGCAGGGCTTGCTGCTGCAAATCTTCGGCAAGGACGCGATCGGGCCGATCTTCTTCGAATTCATCCAGCGCAAAGGCAACGAAGGCTTCGGCGAAGGCAATTTCAAGGCGCTGTTTGAGTCGATCGAACTCGACCAAATCAAGCGCGGCGTGTTGAAGGCCGGCTGATGCGCGCCGTTCTCGCGCTCGCGCTGTTCGCCCTCACCGCCTGCGCCACGGCGCCGGAGCCTGCGCCGCGTTGGTCCATCGTCGTTCACGGCGGGGCGGGCGTGATCGAGCGCACGAACCTGACGCCTGAGGTCGAAGCACAATACCGCGCGGCCATGCAGCGCGCGCTTACCACTGGCGGCGCTATCCTCGAACGCGGCGGTTCTTCGCTCGATGCGGTTGAAGCTGTGA
>CAYUOC010000043.1:0-18886 GCA_964446305.1 uncultured Terricaulis sp.
CGATCAACTCCGCATGCGTAAGCGTCACCGCGCCATCGTACAAAGCGGGCCGCGAAGCCTTCGCGGCGCGATTATCATAAAGGGCGCGGATCGGATGCATCACGCGCGCTCCAGCACGGTGACGACCGTCGCGGCCTCTTCCACGCCCAAGAAGCCGCCGCCATTTTCCGCGGCAGCAAGCCGGGCGCCATCCACCTGGCGCGCTCCAGCCTCACCGCGCAGCTGTGTCACCAACTCAAAAAGCTGCGCAATGCCAGTGGCGCCGACAGGATGGCCTTTCGCCAACAGCCCGCCCGACGGATTGACCGGCGTGCGTCCGCCAAGCGCGAAGTCTCCCGCACGAAGCCGGGCGCCAACCTCACCGGGCGCGGCCAAGCCGAGATTTTCGATCTGCTGAACTTCTGCGTAGGCGGTCGCGTCGTGCACCTCAGCGACATCGATCTCCCCGCCAGGGACGCCTGCCATCTCATAGGCCGCGCTCGCGGTGCGGCGGCCGATGTGATTGACGTAGTCGTCAGCCGCGCGCTCCGAAGCACTGCGTAAAACGCAAGCCCGCACCCGCACCGCGCGGCCCGCACCGCGTTTTCGCAACGCTGCCTCGCCGCACACAACAAGCGCCGCAGCACCATCACTCACGGGCGCGCACATGGCGCGCGTGAATGGGAAAACAACCGGCTTGTCGGCCAGCACCTGTTCGACGGTGAACGGCGTCCGATACTGCGCCAGCTCGTTCTTCGAACCATGCGTGTGGTTCTTGGCGGCGACGCGGGCGAAATCCTCCTGCGTCGTGCCAAAGCTCTGCATGTGCGCGCGTGCCTGGGCGGCGTAGAGATCCATGAACAAGCTACGGCCCGGCCCGGGCCGTTCGCCGCCCATGCGTTCGATGTAAGCGTGCACGCCGTCGCGATCGTGGACGTCAGTTCCGCCGATGAACGCCGCCGCGACGCGCTCCGGCTGATCGGGAAACACCATCTTCTCAGCGCCCACGACCAACGCAACCTCGGCGGCGCCCGCTTGGATCGCATGCATTGCCTGCAGAAGCGCCGTGGAGCCGGACGCGCACGCGTTCTCGACGTTGGCGATCGGTATGCCCGTGACGCCAATAGGCCTTAGCGCGATTTCGCCGCGCACTGTGTTTTGGCCCTCAAGCATTGGCTGGCGCGTGTTGGAGAACCAAGCGGCCTCGATCTCGCGCGCTTCCAGGCCAGCGTCAGCCAACGCGCCGCGGACGGCCTCGGCGGTCAGCGACTTCACGCTATCACTCGGCCGCTTGCCGAAGGCGGTCATGGCGGCGCCGATGATGTACACGCCGCCCGCCATCTCAGGCCGCGATCGGACGGCGTCGCTGCACAATGCGGAAGCGTGATGCAACGAAGGCGATGTCCGTAAGGCACGCATTGCCTGCCGGATTCAGACCGGTGACGTGGTAGTCACTGTAGGCGGCCGCGAAATTGATCCACATGGCGCCGGTGAGGTTGATCGAGAGATTGGCGCCGGCGCGTTCATAGAGCTCGACCGAGCGCTCAATGAACGCTTCATCGGTCGAGTAGAGATAGCAGGAGATGGCGCCACGCGTCTTCGCAAGCTCCGTCGCCTCCGCAACCGCCGCGTCGCCGTCAGCGTCGGCGACAATGAAAAGAACGGGCCCGAACCGCTCTTCGGCGTAGAGCTCCTGATGCTGCGGCTCCACCGCCAGCACCAGCGGCGTCATCGTGCGCGCATTCGGAAACTGCGGATGCTCGTAGGGTGACGCTTCGCGCAATACACGCAAGCCGTGCTTTTCCGCCTCAGCGCGCGTTTCATGCACGACATCGAGACTTACCCTGCCTTGCACCGCTCCCATGATCGCCGAGGCTTGCGACGGGTTCGCGGCCAACGCATCGATCTCGGCCACGATCGCTTGCGCGACCTCATCGAATGTCGCGTGGCCGGCTGCGGTGTTGATGCCGCCCTTGGGCACATAGACCACTTGCGGGCTGGTGCACATCTGCGCCGAGAAGAGACACGTCGCGCGCGCAATAGCCCGGGCCGCTTGTGCGAGATCCCGCACCGACTCCACCACGATGGAATTCACGCCGGCCGTCTCGGTGAACAACAGCTTGCCTGTCACCGTGCGTTCGAGATGGCCGCCGTAACGTGGGCTGCCGGTGAAATCGATGATCTGCACCGCGGGATCGTCGACCAAGTTGCCCGCCACTGGCGCCGCCAGCGTATCGACCGCCAACGTCACGAGATTTGCATCAAACCCATATTCGCGCAGCACATCGCGGCAGGTTTCGACAACGATCGCCATGGGCAACACCGCAATCGGATGCGGTTTGACGATCACCGGATTGCCCGTCGCCAGGCTAGCGAACATCGCCGGATACGCGTTCCAAGTCGGGAAGGACGCACAACAAATGACCAAGCCAATGCCGCGCGGCTGCAGTGTGTAGGTTTTGTCGAGCGCCACCGGTTCACCGGCGAAATCGCGATGATATGCAGCACGCGAAGTCACGCCGCGCATCGCTTTCGCCGCGTACGCCAGCGCCTCAATACCGCGATCGAGCGCATTGGGCCCCGAACCGCTGAACGCCTGCGTGTAGCTCTGCCCGGCGACGTGCATCACCGCCTGCGCCATTTCGAAGTTGCGATCATAGAGCCGCACGGCCATTTCCGCGCAGAGCGCCATGCGCAGCTCCGGATCGGCCTTGGCCCAAGCCGGCAGCGCTCTCGATGCCGCCTCGACCAGAGTCGCCGGATCACTGACGGGATAGGTGATCCCAAGCGCTTCCTGGGTGTAGGGCGAGACCTCTTCGCCCACCCAATGCGTCACGCCTGGCTGACCCAACTCGAAGCGCTGACCAAGCCGCGCCTCAAACGCCGCCTTTCCCGCAACAGGTTTCTCTGGGCCGTGAATCTTCGTTGATGGCGAGTCCCTGAACGGGCTCCAGCTCTTGCGCGTGTCCACTGCTTCGATGGCGTGCGCGATCAGTTGCTTGTGACGCTCAACGAGGGCGAGGCGATCGGCGCTCATCAACGCGCCATCCGTTCGACAATCATCGCGCTGCCAACGCCCGAAGCGCCGGCGGCGACGACCAAGCCATACTTGCCGCCGCTCGCATCAAGCGCGTCGAGCAGCGACGAGAGCAGGATCGCGCCAGTGGCGCCCATCGGGTGGCCCTTCGCCATGTGGCCGCCGCCAACATTGACCTTGGCCGGATTGGATTTGTAGTCGCGCATGAACCTGACGATCGTGACGCCGAACGCCTCCATGAACTCGATACGATCGAGATCGCTCAGCGTGAGACGTGATTGATCGAGCACGCGCTGCATGGCTGTGAAGCCAGCCGTCAGCGATTGCGCCGGATCGCCGCCCGCTTCGGCCCAAGCCACGATGCGCGCACGCGGATGGGCGCCGGCATCACCGCCGACCAGCGCGATCGCCGCGCCATCCGCCATCGGCGGCGCGTGACTTACCGTATGACGGTGATCGATAACCCGATCGCCCAACGCCTCGCGATATTGATCGGCCAACGCCGGGAACGCCGGGCTCATCGAAGCAAGCGATTCCAGCGTTGTCGTTGGCCGCGCGCACTCCTCGCGATCCAGCCCATTCAGCGCGATCCGCGAGGCGACGAGTGGCGTGCCTTCCGCCGCGGCCGTGCGCTGCTGCGATGCAAGCGCCGCTTGATCCATCTCGGCGCGCGTAACGCCGATATCTTCGGCGAGCCGATCCGCGGCCAACGCCACTGGAATGTAGCGTATGCGCCGATCGTAAGCAGCGTCGGCATAATAGTCGGCGTTATCGGCCATAAACGGCACACGCGACATCATCTCGACGCCGCCGGCCAACACGCTCTTGGCCTGGCCTGACTCAACCATCGCCGCTGCTTGGCCGATCGCGGTGAGGCCGGAGACGCAATAATTGTTCAGCGTGAACGCCGCCGTTTCATCGGGAAGCTTGGCATGCAGCTTCGAGACGAGCGCGATGTTGCCGCCCTGCGCACCGACCTGACCAACGGCGCCGACAATCAGCGCATCGGGCTTGGCGCTCGCGCCGGTGCGCGCGCCGATGGCGCCGATCAACCCGCCGACGAGTTCTTGCGGCTTCAGCGCCGCGAGCCCGCCATCGGGACGCGCTTTGCCGCGCGGCGTGCGCACGGCGTCATAGATGAAAGCCGACATTAGCCGGCCATCTGATCGCCGCGGGCCCAAGTCCCGTGGAAGCCGGCTGGCACGCGGCCCGGCAGCTGCACGCGCGCGATCGGGCCTTTCTCGAAGTTCTGCGCATCGATCACCTGCGCTTCGGATTGGCCGGTATTCTCATTGGTTACGAACACAACGACGTAGCCGTCATCTTCGCTTTTGGCGTTGATGCGCGGCGCGTAGGCGGGCTCCGAGCCGAACATGCCCGGCTCGAACATGTATTCCTGCGCGGCGCCGGTCTCGAGGTCGTACTTGAACAGGCCTTTGAACTTCTGAAGCTGATCCGGCGACATCGCGACGTGATACGACCAGCGCGTTTTCTTCGCCGCGTAGTCGAGGTTCACCACCGGGAATTCGCCGATGCGATCATCGAGGATACGCTTTTTGCATTCGCCGGTGCGCATGTTCATGCGCCATTCCACCGGCACAGCGTGCAGCGCGAGGATGTTCACCATCGCCGCATAGGGGCCGTATTCCGGGTTCGGCGGGAAGCCGTTCGGCGTCATCATGCATGCGGTCATGACGACCTCGTCGCCTTCCTCCCATGTATTGATGACGTGATAGATGTAGCAGCTATCGGTCTCGAACCATTTAATCTCATCGCCACGGCCGCGGCGCGGCACAACGCCGAAGCGCGCCGGTTGATCGGCCATTTTGATCTGCCACATGCCATTCCGCATGCCGCTTTCAGTAAAGATGATCGGCAGATCGTGGAGAACGACGTAATTCTTCGTCAGGCCCATATCGTGCGGCAGGCGCGGGCCGGGAAGATCGACCTTCTCGAAGTGAACGAGTTCGTTGGTCGGGCTCACCGTGCCGAACGTCATCCACGGCTCGTAGAGCGAGTAATCGAAGAACACGAACTCGCCGGTGTCCGGGTCGACCTTTGAGTGCGCGGACACGTTGCGCGGCAGCTTGCCGCCGAAGGTCTCGTTGCCGATCGTCTCGAGCGTGCGCGCATCGACACGCACCGGCGTGCCGGAAATGTACCAGAGCGCCATCAGCTGACCGTTGTGAATGATCACGTCGGTGTTGGCGGTGTCTTTATAGACTTTGTTTTCTCGCGCGCGGTTCGCGGGCAGCAGCACGCCGCCGGCCCCGACATTGTTTGCGAGTTCGGCTTTGAAGTCGTCGCTTTGGATGTAGCGGTTGCGGTAGGACGCCTTGCCGTTTTCGAAGTGAATGGCGTGCAGCATCCCGTCGCCGTCGAACCAGTGGTGCAGCGTCTGCGGCGCATGCACCGGGTTCGGGCCATTGCGATAATAGGCGCCGTGCAAATCCGTTGGGATTTCGCCGATCACCTTCAAATCGAGCGCCGTCACTTCCTTGGCGACCGGCTCATAGATGCCCTGGATGTACGGGTTGAGCAGATTGACGCCCGTCAGTTCGCCGGTTTCGATCCGCCGCATATTACCGTCAGCGCCCATAGCTTTCCTCCGAGCCTAATTCGCCTCTTGACCGAAGGCTAACACCCTTAACTCCGGTAATGCAAGCGAGGTTTGGGGAGCCGCTAAGTTCCGGATTTTGGACGCGGCCAGGGCACGAAACGGGGGGTCCGGCGGCAATATTCCGCCCAGGCGTCCGGGCGGGTCCGCGCCATGTGGCGTTCCTTGAACGGCGCCGCGGAGGCGTACCCCATGAACCAGCTCGCATAGATGGGCGCGAACACTGCGAGCATGCCTAGCGGGTGAGCGAGCGCGAAGGCGAAATAGCCCCACCACATCACCGCCTCGCCCAAATAGTTCGGATGCCGAACAAAACTCCAAACGCCGGTATCGAGGAGTTTGCCGCGGTTGCTCGGATCACTCTTGAAGGCGGCCAGCTGACGATCCGCCGTCATCTGCAGTGCAAAGCCTACAAGCCAAATCGCGCCGCCAAGAAGCAGAGGCCAAAGCGGCCGCGGCTCGGGCGCGGCGAACGCAAACGCGATCGGCGCGCACCAAATCCAGACTGTCACGCCCTGCAGCAGATGGATCTGAAAAGCGCTCCACCACAGCCATTTTGCGCCAAAACGCTTGCGCCAGGAGGCGTACGGCTCGCGTTCGGAACCCATGTTGTGGCCGAATGTCTGAACGGCAAGACGGATCGACCACACCGCGATTGGCGCCAGCGCCAACGCCACCCAAGCGTCAAATCCTACATACCACGCGCCAGCCAAGCCGCCCGCCAGCGCGGTCAGCGGATAGATGATGTCCATCACGCCGTGATTGCGCGCAGCGGTTCCCCAGGCCCAAGCGATCCCGAGCGCCGCAAGGATGCCGCCGCCAATCACCTGCCAAACCGAAATGACCGCCGAAATCTGGGCCGGCCCCCAAAGTCCGAGAGCGAAAACCGCTAACGGCGCAACTGCCAAAACCAAATGCCAAGCGCGCCCGCGTGGCTCGCGCCAAGACAAAATCAACCAAATCAGCGCCACCACGGCCCAAGTGATCGCGGCTAGCTCTGTCCAACTGGTTCCTAAATGCACCACTTGGACCCTCGTCGCATCCTGGCTTGCATAAATGGATTTACATGGTCAGTCTTATATTGCAAGCGTGGGAACAACAACGACACCTAGGAGGGGAGGAATCCATGGCCGCACAAAAGAGGCTCAACATTTTCGGCGCGTCACTCGCAGTGATCGCCGCAGCAACGACGATCGGCGCCGCGCCGGCGTTCGCGCAAGACGAAGAAGGCGCATCTCTCGATGAGATCGTCGTCACCGCGCAACGCCGCGAAGAGAGCTTGCAGGACGTGCCGGTCGCAATCACCGCGTTCACCGAGGAAGATCTCCAGCGTGCCGCAGCCACCGGCATTCAAGACGTTGCGAGCCGCGCGCCCGGCGTAACCCTCACCCAATTCAACATCGGCGAACCGCAACTCTACATTCGTGGCGTCGGCACGACGAGCGACTCCGCCGCGAGCGACCCCTCAATCGGCATCTCTATTGACGAAGTCTCCATCGGCCGCGCTGGCGCGAGTTCGCTCGCGTTTCTTGATGTGAACCGCGTTGAAGTTCTGCGCGGCCCCCAAGGCACACTCTACGGCCGCAATGCCTCGGGTGGCGCACTCAACGTCTACACCAACCGTCCCGTGTTCGAAAACGAAGGCGAAATCAGCGTAAATGCTGGCAGCTTCGATCGGTACGGCATCGAAGGGATGTACAACGCCGCGATCGGTGAAAACTCGGCGGTGCGTTTTGCCGCCATCTACAGCACCAACGAGGGCTACGCCGAATACGCGCCGACCGGCCAAGGCCTGGAAGGCGGCACGAACTGGGGCGCGCGCGCGCAATACCTCACTGAAGCAGGCAACTGGTCGTTCCTGGCCGGCGTCGACTACTCCAACGACGATATGGACGGTCACGCGCGCATCCCGGTGACAACGCCTTCGACGAACCCCGCTTTCGTGGCCGTCGTCGACGGCCTCCGCGCCGGCTTGGATATCCGCCAAAGCTTCTCGTCGCCGGACAATTACCAAGAGCGCACGAACTACGGCGCGACGTTCCGCGCGGAACATGAAGGCCAGAACTTCAACTTCGTCTCGCTGACCTCGTATCGCAACAATGAATATTCATGGCGCGATAACCTCGGCGGCCTGCCGTTCCCCGGCTTCCCGCTCGCGGTTGACGACAGAGCCAGCGAAGAATCTGATCAGATCAGCCAAGAATTCCGCATTGTCTCGCCGGACACCTCGAACATCGATTGGGTCGCCGGTGTCTACTTCATGCAAGAAAACGTTGAGCGCGATGAACGCTTCATCGTGCAAGCCGCGCTGCCGATCGCACCGGCGAGCTTCGGTGGCGACACGTCGTTCCTGCAAGACGGCACCAACACCAGCTACGCGGTCTTCGGCCAAATGACGGTGCCGTTCGCGCAGTACTTCGAGTTCACTGCTGGTCTGCGCTACACCCGCGACGAGCGCGAGATTCATCAGATCGCGATCGATAACGATGGCGGCCTCAACCCGCCGGTCGGCATTCCGCTCGGCCCGGCAGGCTCGCCGTACAACGTCACCGCAAGCGAGACGTTCGAGGAGCCGACATGGCGCCTCGCGCTCTCGGTCGAACCGGTGGACGAAGCACGTTTCTACATCAGCTATGACCGTGGCTACAAAGCCGGCTCGTTCGTCAGCACCGCGCAAACGGCGTTGCAAGCAGCGACGCCAATCGACAGCGAAATCCTCGACAACTACGCCGTCGGCATGAAGACGACGTGGCTCGATGGCCGCTGGCGCATCAACGCCGAAGCCTTCCTGCTCGATTACAGCGATTTGCAGGTCTATGAGTTGCTTGGCCTCAACCTCGCGACATCGAACGCCGACGCTCAATCGTCAGGCATCGAACTCGAGACGGCGTTCGCGCTCAACGAAAACATCACCATCGGCGGCGCCTACACGCGTCTGCAGGCGTTCTACACCTCGGATGCGGTCTCCGGCGTGGGCACGCTTCCGTACGATGGCAACACGCTGCCGCGCTCGCCTGAGCATCAATTCAACGTGTTCGTCGATGGCGAATGGGATCTGTTCGGCGGCGAGTTCGCAACGCGCGTGAACTACCAGTGGCAGGACGAATTCTACTTCGATCCGTCAAACAACCCGGAAGTGCTGGAAGACGACCACGGCCTCCTCAGCGCATTTGCGTCCTGGGAATCGCCCACCGGCTTCACGCTTTCCGTCTACGGCAAGAACATCACCGACGAAGACTATCGCCTGCACGTGATCAAGAACGTCGGCATCGGCTTCTCGGTGTTCGGCCCGCCGCAAGAGTTCGGCATCTCGCTCTCGCAGCGCTTCTAAACGCTGACACTTCTCTCCTAGGAACTTGCGGGCGCCTCGATCGGGGCGCCCGCTTTTCTTTGGGCCTCAGCGTGCGCCCTTGGCTGCGAAGTCCGCGAACGAAGCTTCCGCGCCCGGGTAACCAGCGGCGCCGTGCATCGGACGGCTCGCTTCCAGCGCGGCGGCCACATCGTCGAGCTTTTCGAACGGGGCGCCATCGCCCTCCATCATACGAGCGCGTCGCAGATAGCCGCCGCCGGCGACCCAAATCTCGCCGTTGGCCTCGCATTCAGCGCTTGCAAGCCAGGTGGCCAAGGGCGCCACGCTTTCCGGTGTCATGCGCTGGGCGAGATCCTCCTGCGCAGCCATAGTGTCGGCGGTCATTTGAGTTGCCGCATAGGGCGCAAGCACGTTCACGCCGACGCCGTCGCGCCGCAGCTCATGCGAAAGTGTGAGCCCAAGCCCGATCAAGGCGCCCTTCGAAGCCGCGTATGGCGCGCGTCCACGCACACCGTAAAGCCCCGCCGAAGAGGCCACCAAAATCACACGCCCCGCCCCGGATGCGATCACATGCGGCAGCGCGGCCTGCAGGATGCTCAGATTTGCGAAGAAATTGGTCTCCAGCACATCGCGGAACCCTTCCACGGTCTGTCCGGTGAAACGCGCCGCAGGCCCGTTTACGCCAGCATTGAGAACAATTGCATCAAGCCGCCCCCAGGCCTTCAGTGCAGCATCGACAAGGCCCTGCGCCGCGCCATCGTCACGCACATCATGATAATCCGCCACCGCATCACCGCCGGCGGCCTTGATCTCGGCCACGACCGCATCAGCCGAACTCGGCTCGCCATCACGCTTGCGATTATTCACCACAACGCGCGCGCCTGTCGCCGCTGCGTGCAGTGCAAATGCGCGCCCTAAGCCCTTACCCGCGCCCGTGATGACGACAACGCGCTGCTTAGTGTTGGAAGAAGTGTTGCTCATACGCTGACGCTAAATCCGCCAGTCTGCGTATGCAAGCGACGCTAAGCGCTCGTCGCGATTGCCGCACGCGCGGGTTCGATGACGTTGAAATCAACATCCTGCGGACGCACTTCGCCGCCGCACGCCGAGCACGTGACGACCGCGCGCAGATCATGCGCATCGCGCTTGTGGCGCAGCAACAGAGGCGGGCCTTCTGGCGCGACATAGTACTTGTCGCCCCATTGCATCAGCATCAGCAGCACCGGGTAATAGTCGATGCCTTTACGCGTGAGGCGATATTCATAGCGTTTCGGCACGGCGCTGTATTCGTGCGTGCGGATCATGCCCTTGCTGATCAGCCATTGCAGACGCTCGGACAGAATGTTCGTCGCCATGCCGGAATCGTTCAGGATCTCATCGAACTTCCGCAAGCCCGTGAACAGCGCCCGCAGCACCAAGCCTGCCCAGCGGTCGCCCATAATCTGCGCGACTTCATCCATCAGCGTCGAAGACGGCGGCCGGTCGCTCGGCGAGTCACGGTGCTGGCGCCGGCGGCTATATTGCGCTGACATCCAGCCCACGCCTGGCCCCGGGCTCCACGACATATCCTTGGCGCTGATCTCATCACCGCACGCCGTGCATGTCGGCGTCGGCTCGAAGCGCTTGCCGCAAGTCTTGTGCGTGAGCTGCACGTCGCACTTTTCACCCGTCGGCGCCGCCCAACGATGCTCCCAACGCAGCATCATCAGCGACGGCCAATAGAGATCGAGCCCTTTGCGCGTCATCCGGTATTCGAACCGCGGCGGCGCTGACGAGTACTGCGCCTTCGCCATCACATCGGCCGCCACCAGCTTCTTCAGCCGGTCGCTCAGCAGCGATTGACGCAAACCGGTGCGGGTGCGGAACTGGTCAAACTTACGCGCGCCCAGCCAGCTCGCTTCCAGAATCAGGATCGTCGAGGTGTCGCCGACAACCTCGAGAGCCCGCCAGATCGAGCAAGTGCGGATGAGCTTTTCTTCCATGGCTGGCCGGATTCTAGCGCCGCGTAATCCCCGCACAACCCCTTGGGCCCATCCCTTGCCGCAACGGCCATAGGCGAATGTGGCGCTAATGCTTCGCGCGTTTCTTGAATCCGGGGTGGCGATAGCAGGTTACCAAGTGGTCGTTGACCATGCCGACCGCCTGCATGAAGGCATAAACGATCGTTGGCCCCACGAACTTGAAGCCTCGCTTCTTCAACGCCTTCGACAGGGCCTGTGATATGTCGGTTTCCGCCGGTACCGGCCCGCTTGGCTTCAGCCGATTTACGATCGGCTTGCCATCCACGAAACTCCAGATGAACTCGGAAAAAGCGAGCCCCTCTTTCTCCATGGCCAAGTACGCCTTCGCAGAGGCCACCACGCCTTCGATCTTCAGGCGATTGCGCACGATGCCCTCATCGCCCATCAGCTTCTCGATCTTCGCCGGCGTATAGCGCGCGATCTTCGTGGGATCGAAGCCGTCAAACGCACGGCGATAGTTCTCGCGTTTGCGTAGAATGGTGATCCAGGAGAGCCCCGCCTGCGCGCCTTCGAGTTGCAGCATCTCAAACAACGCGCGGCTATCGCGAAGCGGTACGCCCCATTCCTGGTCGTGATAGTCAATGTAGAGCGGATCGGAGCCCGGCCATTTGCAACGCGGCAAGTCCGTAGAAGGTCTTTTTGCCATGAACGCCTCCAGTCGGCTGGGATACGACTTCCTTCCGAAGCGTTCCATAATCCAATTCTCCGCCTGCGACGTACAGGCGGCAATACCTCGATAACTTGCACCCAAAGCGGAACGCTAACCGGGGCGCGGCGCGTTCACCACACTCTGGAGTTCTTCAATGAAGATCAGCATGCTTCAGCGCTTGTGCGTGCTTGCCTCCGCGATCTTCGCGGTTGCCTTTGCATACCTGCAAGCGACCGGCGCCCTCGGATTATCGCCGGCGGAGTTCGCCAACAATGGCGCCAGCACCGTGCGCGCTGCGTCCTACGCGTTCGCGATTTGGGGCCTGATCTATGCGGGTCTGCTGATCTACAGCGTCTATCAGCTCGTTCCTGCTTGGGCGAACGGCGACACGCTGCGTCACTATAGCTGGCCTTCGGCCGTATCCATGCTGGCGATCGGCGCTTGGCTCGTCGCCGCGGGCGCCGACTGGCGCTGGATGACGGTCGCGCTCATCATCCTCGCCGCAATAGTGCTGATCGTGCCGCTCACCGCCGCGCCAAAGCCGGCCAAGGCACGCGACACACTACTCGTGGTCACACCGCTGGCCTTGCTCGCCGGCTGGCTCACCATCGCCTCCGCCCTCAACACTGTCACTGTGCTGACCTCTGAGGGCTTCGTCGCAGAAGATCAGGCAACGTGGTGGGCGTTAGGCAGCGTCACTGCAGCCGTGCTCGTTGCGCTTTATGTGACGATCAAGAGCCGCCAACTCGCCTATCCGATACCCATCGTCTGGGGTCTCGCCGCCGTGTTCGTTGCGGAGCAAACCCACCGGCCCCCTGTCGCCTCGTTTGCTGTCGGCGCAGCGATGTTACTCGCCATCGTCGCTGTATGGCGCGCGCTCCCGCTTAAGCCCGCGTAACGCTCATGCCCACTTGAAGCCGCGATCGAGGAATCGATCCCGGCTGACGTCCACGCAACTGCGCTGTTCGCGCTGTTCGTCCACGCGCGCCCAACGCGTTCAGAAACACAAGTGCTCTCAGCGATGCGCCTCGACTTCGGCGGCCTTGTCGAGACGAAAACGCCCTAAGGCGGCGTTCGCTCAGAGATCGCCCAGACCTCGACGCGGCGGGCTGCAGCTTCGCGCCACATAGTCACGCATCTCCGCCAGACTATTGTTGAGGTCCGTCTGGCTGAGCGCGCCCTCACGCTCAAGCGTTTCCATAATCTCTTTTGATTCACGCCAGGCGGCGCACGCGCGTCCGTAAGCGCCGCCGTTGTAGAAATTGCCGCCGCCGGTGCGCAGCACCATGGCAAGGCCGCGCCGCGCGCCGGGCGATCCCTCGGCGAGTTCGACAAGCGAGCGATAGACGCTCGCGACCTCCTCCGTCATGGCAAAGCTCTGAGCGTAGGAGCGCCGATCGGCCAGCACTTGCGCATAAACTTCGCTGACCATGCCATAGAGACGCAACGCGCCGGCGTCCGCGGCGTCGCGATCTTTCAGGCGGCGTGCCAGCGCTACGGCTTCTTCGATGGCTGCAAGCGCCAGCGCATCACGTCCGTTGCTGCGATGCAGAACGGCGCTGTACCAGAGCGACGCCGTCAATTTGCGGATGAGCGTGGGCGAATCCGGATCTTCCGCCACGAGTGTGCGGTTGATCTCGACGGCGCGTGCAAGTGCTGCGCGGGCTGCATCCTCTTCGCCCATTTTGTGGTGCGCCTCACCAAGCAGCCGCAAATTGGCCGAGCGAACATTTCGGACGCCCTGCGCCTCGCGCAGCTCATCCGGCAATTCCGCGATGAAACGTTCGGCATTCTGGTGGGCGGTCCGCGCCTCTTGGTAATTGTCTTCCCAACCGTAGCTATCGCCAATCGCTTGCAGCGCCACCGCGTAGAGACGCGCCGTTTCCGCATCCTGCCTTGGGTTGTCAGCCAGCAGCGTCAGCACCTCCTGGGCTAGCGCGCGGCCGCGCACGGGATCGTGGTCGTTGTAGAGTGCATCACCGCTGCGGCGCGCCAGCATCTCGGCGACAGCGGCGCGAACGCCGGCGTGGTCCGGATAGCGCGTGCGCAAATCGTTGAGGATGGCCTCGCCACGCTGCAGCAGCGCCTCGGCGTCGGCCACTCTGCCAAGCTCCGAAGCGCCACCACCGCCGATGACCGCCGAGAGGCGCATATAGCCGAGCGCGGCCTCCAACCGGACATCAACCGCCGCATTTTCGTCGGCGGCGAGTGCGTCGAGATAGTCGAGGCCTGTCTGCGCGAGGATGACGCGCGCGCGCGTCGAGCCTGTTACACGGCTGACTTCATCGTACGCCTCAAACAGCATGGCGTTGGCGATGGCGCGCGTTTGCTGAAACCGCGCCTCTGTTTCCGCCATCGCCCGCTCAGCGCGCGCGTTAGCCGCGAGGGTCACCGCCAAGGCGGACACAAGCCCAATAAACAAGGACGCGGCAGCGCCAACACCAACCCGATGCCGCCGCACGAACTTGCCGGCTAGGTAAGGCGGCCCGCCATTGACCGCCGCCACCGGACGGCTCTGGCCCCAAGCCTCGACATCGGCCGCAAGCGCGTCAGCGGTTGGATAGCGATCCTGCGGGTTCACCGCGCACGCGCGCGCTATGATGGCGCGCAGCTCCCACTGCTCCGCATCCGCCGCCATGAGCGCGGCGAGCAAACGTCCCAGCGAATAAACATCGCCCAGCGTCGTGACGTCGGCGCTCACCATGCGCTCGGGCGCCGCGAATCCGGGGGTGAGGCTCAACTCGCGGATCGAGGGCGCATGCGGCGACGGCGAACCGGGCTCAGCCGCGGTCGGCAGCGCTTCTGGCGGGCGCGCAATGCCGAAGTCGATCAGTTTGACGACGCCATCGGCAGTCACCAACACGTTCGACGGCGTAAGATCGCGGTGCACGATGAGGTTGCGGTGTGCGAATGCTGTCGCCGCGCAAATGTCGAGAAAGAGCCGCCGGCGCGTTGCGCGATCGGCGTTGTGCTGATCCGCCCACTGCAACAGCGGCAAGCCGTCGACAAACTCCATGATGATGTAAGGCGAGCCGTCCGACGTCTCTCCGCCGTCATAGAGCTGCGCGATGTTGGGATGACGCAGTGACGCCAGCGTTTGGCGCTCGCGCCGGAAGCGCTCGATCAGGTTCTCCGTCAGCAACCCCGGCTTGATCACCTTGATCGCGGTGATGTGACGGAAATCGCCGGTCTCGCGTTCGCCGCGATAAACGGCGCCCATGCCGCCCCGCCCGATACGCTCGACGATTCGGTAGGCGCCAATGCGCTCAGGCGCCGGCTCTTCCTCAAGCACATCAACCGCGGCGCCGGTGCGCAGCGTCGCTCTCAGATCAGCCTGGCGCAGCGCTTCCAGGCGCGTGCGCAATTCTGGATTGTCGCCCGCGCGTTGGGCGATCCACGCCTCGCGCTGCGCTTCCGGCTGCTCCAACATCTCTTCAAAGAGCGCAATAGCGGCGCGCTCCAGTGACAGCTCATCCATTGTCGGCAGGCTCGTCCAGGGCCTCGATGAGCCAAGCGCGGGCCGTCTGCCAGCGGCGCTTTACGGTCGCCTCCGATAAGCCAGTCGCTTCACTGATGTCAGCGACTGTCATTCCCCCGAAATAGCGCATCTCGACGAGTTCCATCAGGGCCGGATCGATAGCCCCTAACCTTATCAGCGCGGAATTCAGTGAAATCAGATCAAACCTTTGTTCGCCTTCCACCCGTGTGCAGAGCTCGACCCGCACATGATCGCGCCGCGCCGATTGCTTGGCCCGGGCGTGGTCCACCAGGATGTGGCGCATTATCCGCGAGGCCAGCGCGATGAAATGGGCGCGATCGCCCAATTCGACTCGCTCCATGCGCATCATGCGCAGCACGGCGTCATTGATGAGGTCGCCGGTCGAGAGCGAGGCATTGTGTTCGCGCCGGAGGCGAGCGGCGGCGATTTGCGCCAATTCGGGATGAAGACGCGCGATCAAGCGATTGCGCGCGGACTCATCGCCGTCTCGCCACTGCACCAGCAGGACGCTTGTTGTGCCGCCATCGCCCATCATCGCCTCGTCGCGCCGCAAGATTAATGCCGTACGCTCGCACGACAAGCGCGATCCTTAAGAGCCGAAATCGCCAGTTTCATCGCTTGAACTTACGAGGCGCCGCGACACTCGGGCTGGCGCGCATGGAGGCGGGAATGATGATTAAGGCTCAACTGGCGGCAGCCATGGTGCTGGCGATGGCGCTAACCGGTTGCAATCAACCACCGGCCAACCAGCAGACCGACACGTCGCAACAAGGCGGCGGCTATGGTCCTTTTGACACCGGTGCGGGCCCGAATCCCCCGCCCCCGAACAACCCCTTTCAAACCGGCGGAACCGGCGGCGGCGGTGGCGCCGAAGGCGTAATTTCCGGCGGCGGCGCCAACGCACCGGCGGAATTTCAGGCTCTCGTGGTCGGCTACCTCGACCGCTACACGACTCAGATGACGCCAGGCTGGCCGCGCGTTGAGGGCGTCCCGGATACCGTGACGGGGCTTCAGCCCAATGGCGAACACAGGTTGCAGGTGCGCCTGCGCGGCGGCCGCAGCTACGCCTTCATCGGCGCTTGCGATAATGAGTGCTCGAACCTCGACTTCGTTCTCGAAGACGGGTCCGGCGCCGCAATAACCTCGGACGTGCTCGACGACGACTATCCGCTGGTCGAGGTCAGCCCGCAAACCGATGGTGTTTATACGCTGCGCATTCAGCTCAAGACCTGCACCATCGGCCCCTGCTACGTCGCCGCACGGCTCGTCGCGCGCCCCTGAGAAATAACGTGAGCCGTTTCCCGCCGTTTCAACGCCTAACCGGTTGAGAGGCGCCGCTTTCAGGCGGCCGGCGGGAGACGGAAAACGTGCTCGAACAAATTCGCGACTTCGTCGCCAAGAACCAGGTCGCAACAGCCGTTGGCGGCGCGGTTGCCGCGATTGCGCTTTATGCGGCTTACGATAGCGGCAGCGGCGGGGGTGGCGCCCTTGGCGGTGGCGGCTTCGGCGGCGGAGGCGGAGGCTCGATGCCCGCCGGCGCCACCGGCCATGAGGTCATGGATTCTCAGGGCTTCGATCGCCCCGTCCGCGCGATGACCATCGCGCTTCCCCCAGGCTGGCAGGCGCAATCGCAAGTGCGCTGGGACAACGTCAACGGCCAGTGCAGCACCAATATCGCCAGCCCGCAGATCGTGATGCGCAGCGGCGACGGCCGTGAGCAGATCGAGGTGCTGCCCGGTTTCCTGGTCACCACAGATGAACACGCCATCCGCGGCCGCGGCTCCCAGCCCGGTGACTTCTGCATCATCGCGATTGCTGATTCAGGTGAGGCGATGGTCCAAACGATCGTCGTGCCGCGGCTGCGCGCCGGCGCGCAGCTTGAACGCGTCGTTTCCGTTCCACTCACACAAGAACAGCAGCAGACGCAGGCGCAACTGCAGCAGATGAGCGCGTCGAGCGGCGGCCAAATGCGCACCGGCGTCTATTCGCTTGAGGCTTGGCTGCGCCATCCCGACGGCACAGCCGAGGTGCTGGTCGTCACCGGGTTCTACTTTGCGAGCCCGCAAATGATGGCGGGCGTGCCGCCGCTCGTCTCCAATTTCAACGACTCCATCATTTCCGTGCGCACCTCGCCGGATCGGCTGCCGGCGCTGTTGCAGACGGCGCGAGGCATTGTCGCCAACGTTCAATTCAACCCGGAATGGCGATCCAGCGTGGAGGAGACGCGCCGCGTCCTGACACGGCCAGCAGATCGCACCGGTGGCGGCGGCGGCGGTGTGCGTGTCTCAGGCGGCGGCACGGGCGGTGGCGGCGGCGGCTTCGATATGGATCGCTGGCGGGAAGATCAGCGCCGGGACGACATCGACCAGCGCGACCGCATCGATCGCATCTACGAAGTCGAGCGCTGCTACGACCCCGAGACCGGCCGAACCTACGAAGTCTCGATCCATGTCGGCTGCTGATCGGACACAAGCGCGAGGGGCGAACAAAAAAGTTCGCTGCTCGCTGATCCGAAATCACCGCGCCCACCGCTGATCTTGGTGAGGGGGAGCAAATGAGCTCTGAGGCATTGTTTGTCGTGCATGTGCGCCGTCGGGAGATCGCCCGATGAGCGTTACAGAAGCCGGCGCGCTCGCCCCCGGGCAGACGCTGCGGACCGTGAAGGGCCGCGGCGGCCGCATTGGCCCTCTTCTCGGTGCGGGCGGCCAAGGCGAGGTCTATCAGGTCACCGTCGAGGGCCAGCCCTTCGCGTTGAAATGGTATCATCGCCATTACATCGAGATCGATGTCGGCCTGCGCACGCGGCTTGAACGCACCATCCGCCGCGGCGCGCCGACCAATGATTTCCTTTGGCCGCTCGACCTCGTCGATATCCACGGCGCCGGCAGCTTCGGCTATGTCATGCCGCTGCGCGCCGACAGCTTCCGCAGCATTCGCGACATCATCGCGCCGCCGCCGCAACGGCTAAACCTCTCCCTGGCGCAGCGCGCGCACGTTTGCCTGCAGCTCGCCAACGCGTTCCTGGAACTGCACGCCGGCGGCTTCTGCTACCAGGACATCAATTTCGGCAACATCTTCCTCGATCCTGACACGGCGCGGATTCTGATCTGCGACAACGACAACGTGAACATCGATGGCGCCGATGCAAGTATCTACGGTGCGCGCAAATTCATGGCGCCAGAAGTGGTCCGCCGCGAACGTCTGCCCGACAGCCGCACCGATTTTTTTTCAATGGCGGTGTTGTTCTTCTACACACTGCTCGGCTGGCACCCTCTCGACGGCCGGCGCGAGTACTCCGCCCAGATCCTCGACGCCGAAACAGAGAACCGCCTCTACGGCACGGAGCCGCTCTTCCTGTTCGATCCGGCGGACATGTCCAACGGCCCCGTCAGCGGCTTTCACGATCCGATCGTGGCGCGCTGGAATAGTCTCAACGGCGCGTCGCGGGCCCTCTTCGTCCGCAGCTTCGGCGCCGGCCTGCACGATCCTTCCGCGCGCGTTCTGGAAACCGAATGGCGCGCGCCGCTGCAGGCGCTTATCGATACGGCCTTCGCCTGCGCTGCGTGCGGCTACGAACATGGCGCCGATTGGCGCGGCGAAGTGCTGACGGGCCCCTATGCGTGCGTTGCGTGCGGCGCAACGGACGGCGCGCCCGACGCCCTGCGCGTCGGACGGCGTATGTTCAGCTTGTCAGCTGGCCGCACCATGTCCGCCGACGCACTCGGCGGCGCGTGCAAAGCATCGGTCGATGCGCACCCAACGCGGCCAGAACTC
>CAYUOC010000043.1:18986-24432 GCA_964446305.1 uncultured Terricaulis sp.
ACTCGGCGGCGCGTGCAAAGCATCGGTCGATGCGCACCCAACGCGGCCAGAACTCCTCGGCCTCTGCAATCGCGGCGCAACACAATGGCAAGCGACACCGCCGAACGGCCAAAGCCAAACCATCAACGCCGGTCAGACCGTGCGTTTGCTGCCGGGTCTGCAGATCCAGTTCGGTTCAGAAACCGGCGTTGTCTGCCCCGCGCGCGAAGGATCGCTCCCATGACGCAACGGCCTTCATCACACTGGCTGGTCGGCGGGGCCTCGGTGCGCGGCAGCCTTCACGTCCGCAACGGCGCACCCAATCAGGACGCGTTGTTCTGCCAAACTGACGCGCCATCGCGCGCCGCGATCGCTGCCGTAGCTGACGGGCACGGCGCACCTGCGTACTTTCGCTCCGGCATCGGCGCCGAGCTCGCCGTGCGTGCAGCGCGCGCGGTGATGGAATCTGATCTCGACGACGCTGACGGCGCCGATCTCGCCAGCGCCATCCTTGCGCGCTGGCGCGCCGATGTGCACGCGCATATGGGCTCACATCCCTACACCCGGCACGAGCGAGACCTCGCGGACTATCCGCCGCTCTCACCCTATGGCGCGACGTTGATCGCCGCCGGGGCCAATGCCGGCGTCCTCACGGTGCTGCAGATCGGCGATGGCGATCTGTTTCTCGGCTATCCCGATGGCCGCCTCGAACAGCCATTGCCGGCAGGGCCGCAGCTGAAGGGTGAGCAGACCTTTTCGCTCTGCCAAGAAGATGCGCGGCGCTGGTTTCAATCGGCGGTGCTTTGGCGCTCGGCAAACGGCCCGTTCCCGGACTTCGTCTTCATGGCGACGGACGGCGTTTCCAAATCTTTCCACGACGAGCGCGCGTTCCGCGCCGAAGTGAGCCGGCTGCGCGAACGCGCGCTGTCGGACTGGGACAGTCTCATGACGCAGGCGCCCGACTGGCTTTCCACGGTCTCAAACAACGGCAGCGGCGACGACGCAACATTGTGCGTCGCCGTTCGCGCCGCGGCTTAACTGGAGTTCGCTTATGCAGAACCAACGCCCTGATCCGATGCAGACGCCGACACCGAGAGACTACGGGGTCGCCAGCGCGTCCGAACTGATGCCGTTTCGGTCTTCGCGCATCAAGATATGGAAGAGCCCGCTCTTCATGATCGCCATTCTCGCGGCTTTGATCACGCCGCTCATCTTCGGCTTGATGGGCCCGGCGCTGGAAGGCGCCGATGTGCGTACGCGGATGAGTGCGATGACGCTCATCGGCATCGTCGCGGTCTTCTTCCTGCTGATGGTGATCCAACTCACGGTCTATCTCTATGTGAAGCCGGGTCGGCAGCTGTGGATCTACCTCATTCCGTTCGTCGTCGTGGCGGTGTTGCTCGCCACGCCACTCTCGGCCCCATTCTTCATCATCTTCCGCGAGATTCTGCCGGGTCAGATCGATCCATCGCAGCCCTATCCGTTCCCGATCAAGTTCATAAAAATGTTCTTCGCCGCGGGCCTGATGGAAGAGCTCATGAAGGCGACGCCGATCCTGATTGGCGCCTGGCTCACCATGCACGCCTGGAAGTCCCCCACACTAGTCAACAATCCCGGATACAAGCTGCTGCATGTGCGCGGCCCTGTCGACGGCGCTCTCATGGGCGTCTTCGCCGGCGGCGGCTTCATCTTTCTCGAAACCGCCTTCGATTACATCCCGCGCCTTGCAAACCAGGTGCTGCAGCAAACCAACGATCCGGGATCTGCGGTTGCGATGGGCATGACGCTGCTTCTGCCACGCGTGTTCGGCGGCATCGTCGGCCACATGGCCTATTCCGGCTTGTTTGGCTATTTCATCGGCCTGGCGATCATCCGGCCGGTGCAAAAGTGGAAGTTGCTGGCGATCGGCTGGCTTGCTTCGTCCGTCATTCACGCGCTGTGGAATAGCGTCGACGCGATCTCACCGCTCTTGAACTACGTCGTGGCAGGCGTTTGCGCTGTTGCCGTCGTGGGCGCGATCCTCAAAGCGCGCCAACTCGAAGGCGCGACCGCGGGATCGGGCAAGATCGAGACGTCCGGATCGATCGTGGTCGATCGCCCCGCGACGCCGCCTCAGCAAACTTACATCCCGCCGACGCCGCAATACGCGCCTGCGCCCGCTCCGGCGCCAGCGCCGGTGGCCGCAGCACCCGAAGCTCTCGCGCTCGACATTGACGGCTTCGTGATTCCACTTCGAGAGGGCGCGCGCATCGATCTTGCCGCCGAGCCAGCGCTTGCAGGACGCGGCGCCGGCATCATCGGCGACGTCGTCGGCCATCCCACGCGCCCCGGCGTTCTGGGACTGCGCAATGCCGGCGCCGGCGTATGGACCGCGCGCCTGCGCGATGGCGGCGTGCAGACGATCGAGCAGAACCAGAACATCCGCTTGGCCGTCGGCGTCGTGCTCGCACTCGGCGACACCATCGTCGCGCACGTCCGCAAGCTGGGCTGAGGCGCGCGCGATGACCTCTCCGGCGCCGATCAGCGATGTGATGGGGCTGGCCCGCCGCCAGCTCCACGTCATCCTCGGGCTCGATTGCTCGGGCTCGATGCGTGGCGACCGCATCGCTTCGCTCAACTACGCGATGCGGACGACGCTACCTGAACTGCGCAAGGTCGCGGAGGAGAACCCTGAGATCGACGTGCGCCTTCGAGTGCTGCGTTTCGCCGACGAGGCCCTGTGGCACATCGAACAAGCGGTCGCGGTCGCCGATGCGCGCTGGGACGACATCCCGGCGGGCGGTGAAACAAACATGGGCGCCGCTTTCCGTCAGATCGCCGATGCGCTGAGCCCCGAGAAGATGCCCGGCCGGCAACTGCCGCCCGTTATCGTCATCGCCTCGGACGGCTACCCGACCGACGATTTCGAAGCGGGCCTCGAGGTGCTTTTCGCATCCACGCAAGCACAGAACGCAATCCGCCTTGCCATCGCGATCGGCAATGAAGCCGATATCGAAGTGCTGGAGCGCTTCATCCGTCATCCGTCAATCAAGCCGCTGCGCGCCAACAATGCTTCGGATCTCGTCCGCCACATCAAATGGGCGACGACGGCGCCGGTGAAAACCGCGTCTTCGCCGACCAACGCGCCCGATCCGCTCGCGCCACTCGCGCAACGCACAGTTCAAGAGGCCGCATTGAAGGCCGACGTCAGCGACCTCGTTTGGTGAAAGGATAAGTCATGTCCGTTGAAGATCGTCTTTTGGCGCTGACACAACAGTGCCGCCAGCAAAACGGCGACGCGTTTCTCGCCAATGCCAGCCAGTTCGCGCCGCGTCTCAACGCGCAGGCGCCGGACCTCCACGCGGAAATCCGCGCGCTCGCGGTCGCATTCGAGATCGGCGCCGCCGCGCGCATCAACGCGTCTCCGCAACCGGAAGCGGCCGCCACCGCCGTCGCCTCGGAGATCGCGGTGCGTGAGCGCTTGTCGCTCACGTCGGTGACGCCGGCGCTCAATGTCGCCCGCCGCATCGGGCCGCTGATGGCCGCACCGGCACCGGCGCCAGCAGGCGGCGGTTGGGCTGGAGATTCGGTTCCTGTTGGCGCGCCGCCACCGCCAGCGGCGCCGCAAGCGCCAGCGTATCAACCCGCTTACACGCCGCCGCAACCACCGCATCCGCATGCGCCGCATGTGCAACAACCCGCGGCGCAATCCTACAGCGAGAAAATCAAGGCGCTCAGCAAGAACCCGATGGCGATGGGCGCGCTCGCGCTCGTTGTCGGCTTCCTCGTCTATCAAAACTTTGCGCGCGGCCCCGAGCTTCAAACCGTGCCGTTCCAACAGGGCGATGGCGGCAACGGCCAGCAACAGCCGCCGTTCAATCAACCGGCGCCGGACGGAAACACCCCACCGCAGCCGCAACCGCCGCAGCCACAACCGCCGAACAATCAAGGCGGGCAGATGCCGGTTCTCGGCGCTCCAGGGGCCGGGCCGACGCTGCCGGTGCAGCAGCATTCGTCCGGCGCGCCCGCAATTGGCTTCGCGCTTTCAACACCGCGCGGCGCCGCACCCGGCATGGTGCTTCTGCCAGCCGGCGGCTGGCAGTCAGGCCCGGTGAATGTCGGCCTCGCCCAACCCGGCGATACATCTGGACAAAGCTTCGCAACGATGGGCCAAGGTCAATTCCAACTCATCCAGTCGGAAGGCCACCCGGTGCGCCTCGCGCAGATTCAAATGTCTCAGGATAGTCTGGGCGTCGGCAACATGTGCGTCATGTTCCGTGGTCAACGCGGTCAGCAGGACGTGCAGCTCTCCGGCGCGGACTTCTGCATCATGGACGGACCGTGCTCGCGCCCCATCGGTTGCGGCCGGTTGCAATAGCGAGCGAAGCGATGGCGCTGCTCTACGATCAACTTGGCGAAGCCTTGAAAGCGCAGCGCGAGCGCTTCGGCGCCGACGCGCTGAGCAACCGGCGCCGCGTCATCTCTCTGCTCGCCGACGTCATGCCGGAAGCGCGGCGCGAAATTCGCGCCGTCGCCTCCGCGCTCGACGAAGGCGCGGTCGAAGCGCTGAGCAGCGTCGAGCGCAGCTTGCTCGG
The DNA here is from genome assembly GCA_964446305.1 of uncultured Terricaulis sp. Lineage (GTDB taxonomy): Bacteria > Pseudomonadota > Alphaproteobacteria > Caulobacterales > Aquidulcibacteraceae > Vitreimonas. Next base: position 23,540 of record CAYUOC010000043.1, read on the forward strand.
CATGGAGATGGATCGCCAGGCTGACCGGCTCGAACAGGCGGTTGGTCTGCGCGCCGACATCGCCAAACAAGTGATCCGCGCGCTGGCTTACGGCTTGAGCCTCGGTCCGGCGCCGTCCGTCTACGAAGCAGCGCCGGCGCCATCTCCACACGCGCCCGCCGACAGCTGGGCGGGCGTCTCCGAGAGCGTGCCGCAGCAACTCGTGCATAGTCCGAGCGGCTATAGCCCGCCGTCTCCGCCCGCCGCGCCAGCCAGCAACGTGCTCTTCACGTTGCGCGGCTTCGCGATCACCCGCACGCACGCACTCATCGCGGCAGCGGCTGTCGCAGCGATCGTTCTCGTCCCGCCGATGTTGTCGCCCGTTCGCGGCGGCGGCGAGAGTTTCCGCCAAGACCAAGCGCAAGCCACGGGCTACGCCGGCGAACTGGCGGACATGGGCATCGCGGCGAAGGAGACCCTCGAGAGCAATGTCGGCTCGCCCACGCCCCTCACCGTGCCTGGCGCGCAACGGATCACCACGCTCGAAGTCCGCGCGCTCGCCGCCAGCGACCGCAACGTTCTGCTCGTCGACGTCCTTGCCGACCCACATCAGAACACAATCCAAGGCGCACATTATGTGCCCGCCGCAGGCCAGCCCGGCAGCTTTAGCGACGGCGCTCAACAAGCCACCGTCCGCGCCTTGGGCGCATTGACCCAAAACGCGCGCGAGCGTCCGCTTGTTTTCTTCTGCGCGGGATCGGCGTGCTGGGAATCTTACAACGCAGTGCTGCGCGCACGCGCCGCGGGCTATACGCGCCTCTATTGGTATCGCGGCGGCCTCGCATCCTGGAATGCGGCCGGACTACCCTTCCAGCCCTTGCCGCAACCGACGAATTAACCCGTCATTCCCACTC
>CAYUOC010000044.1:0-24425 GCA_964446305.1 uncultured Terricaulis sp.
CAGGCGCCAGGGACAGCGGGGGCTGCATGCACGCGAACGCATGCGCCGCGCAAACCTGGGACAAGCAATGGCTGAAGCCGGATCATCACCGATTAAGTTGCCACTCGACGCCATCTGGCGCGCGCGCACTTCCAAGTTCGGCGATTTCGCTGGCTACGACATGCCGCTCCAATTCGAGGGGCTGATCCCCGAGCACAATTGGACGCGCTCTCACGCCGGCCTGTTCGATGTCAGCCACATGGGTCCAAGCTTTTTCGCGCTGCCGAAGGGCCATGGCCTTGAGGGCGACGAAGCGCACAAGAAGGTTGCCTCGCTGATCGAGCGGCTCGTCCCAGCAGACATTCAAGGCCTGAAGCCCGGCCAAGTCCGCTACACGATGATCACCAATAAGGACGGCGGCGTGCTGGATGATCTTATGATCGCGCGCCCGGCCGAGCCTGCGGCCGCTGGCGATCTCTACATTGTCGTCAACGCTGGTTGTAAGCATCAGGACTGGGCGCTGATCGAGGAGGCGACAAAGGGCGAGGCCAATCTCGTTCGCGCCGACGATCGGTGCCTGCTCGCGCTGCAAGGCCCGACCGCGCACGAAGTCGCCGCCGCTGTGATCGATCCCGCGCTCGGCGACATGAATTTCATGACCGTGAAGCGCTACGACGCATTCGGGCGGATCACCGTCACCCGCTCCGGTTATACCGGCGAGGACGGCTATGAGATATTAGTGCGCGCGGAGAACGCGACCGATCTCGCCAACGCGCTGCTCGCGCATGCCGAAGTGAAGGCGATCGGTCTCGGCGCGCGTGACTCGTTGCGTCTGGAGGCGGGTCTTTGCCTCTATGGCCACGATCTCGATCCGACCACATCGCCGATCGAAGCGGATCTCGCTTGGACGATCCAAAAGCGCCGTCGCGAGGCGAAGGACTTCCCCGGCGCCAAGCGCATCCTGCGCGAGTACGATTTGGGTGCAACGCGCAAACGCGTTGGCATCAGGCCGAACGATCGCGCGCCCGCGCGCGAGGGCGTGGAGATTTACAAGGACGGCAAGAAGGTCGGCGTTGTCACGAGCGGCGGTTTCTCACCGATCCTCAACGCGCCGATCTCGATGGGCTATGTCGATGCTCAGTTCGCCGAGCCCGGCACCGGGCTTGAACTCATGATCCGAGGCCAAGCGCGCGCTGCCACCGTGACGCCGCTGCCGTTCGTTCCACACCGTTATCACCGCCCGAAGAAGGGAGCTTAAGACCCATGACCAAACGCTACACGAAAGACCACGAGTGGGTTGAGCTCGACGGCGACATCGCCACCGTCGGCATCAGCACCTACGCCGCCGAGCAATTGGGCGATGTCGTCTACGCCGAACTTCCCGAGGCCGGCAAAAGCTTCAAGCAAGGCGACGACATGGCCGTCGTCGAAAGCGCGAAGACCGCCTCCGACGTTTACGCGCCGATCTCCGGCGAAGTCGTTGAAGCCAATGCCGAGATCAAGAACGAGCAATGGCAAATCATCAATGACGCGCCGCAAGCCGGCGGTTGGTTCGTGAAGCTCAAGATCGCCGACAAGAGCGAGCTCGACGCCCTCATGGATGAAGCCGCTTACGCCGATTATGTGAAGGGCCTCTAATGCGCTACCTGCCGCTGACGGACGTTGACCGCGAGCAAATGCTCAAGGTCATCGGCGCGAAGAACGTCGACGAACTCTTCGTCGACGTGCCGAAAGACGCGCTGCTGAAAGACCTTGTGCCGCTGCCGAAGGCGCAGGGCGAGATCGAGGTGCATCGCCACCTGCAGCGCTTGGCGGAAAAGAACACGCCCGCCGGCCGCACCGCGTTCTTCCTCGGCGCCGGCGCCTATCGCCACCACGTCCCAGCGAGCGTCGACCACCTGATCCAGCGCAGCGAGTTTCTGACGGCGTACACGCCGTACCAGCCCGAAATCGCGCAAGGCACGCTGCAGGCGCTCTACGAATTCCAAAGCCAAGTCGCCCAGTTGCTCGACATGGAGGTGGCGAACGCTTCCATGTACGACGGCTCGACGGCCACTGCCGAAGCCGCAATGATGGCCGCGCGCGTCACCAAGCGGAAGAAGATCGTCTTCTCCGGGGGCGTCCACCCGCATTACATCGACACCACGCGAACCGCTTGCGAGGCGCTGGGCCTCGAAGTGATCGCGCTGCCCGCCGCCGTTGATGACGAAGCGGCGGTGACGAAGCAGCTCGGCGCCGACGTGGCGTGCGTGATTGTGCAATCGCCAAACGTGTTCGGCACCGTGACTGACCTCACCAAGATCGGCGAAGCGGCCCACGGCGCCGGCGCGCTGATGGTGGCGACATTTACCGAGTGTGTGTCCTTCGGCCTGATCGAACCGGCTGGCGCGATGGGCGCCGACATCGTCTGCGGCGAAGGCCAATCGATCGGCAACGCGCTGAATTTCGGCGGGCCGTATGTTGGTCTCTTCGCGGTGAAGGAAAAGCTCATCCGCCAAATGCCAGGCCGCGTGGCCGGCGAAACGCTCGACGCGGACGGCAAGCGCGGCTTCGTGCTGACACTCTCCACCCGCGAGCAGCACATCCGCCGCGAAAAGGCGACGTCGAACATCTGCACAAACTCTGGCCTCTGCCAGCTCGCCTGGACGATCCACATGACGCTCTTGGGCGAGCAGGGCCTCCGTCACCTCGCCACGCTCAATCACGAGAAGGCGATCCAGCTTGCGGAAGCGCTCGCAGGCGTGAAGGGTGCGGAAGTGCTCACCACGCGCTTCTTCAACGAGATCGCCGTGAAGCTGACGAAGCCCGCTCAAGAGGTGGTCGACAAGCTCGCGGAGAAGGGCGTCATCGGCGGCGTCGCCATGAGCCGCCTCGATCCGAAGGCGGGCATGGACAACGTGCTCATCGCCTGCGCCACCGAAATGAACACCGAAGAAGACATCGCCGCCTACGCCAAGGCGCTCGCTGAGGTGCTGAAGTAATGATCACCGAAACCACCTCCGGCAATCGCGGCTTGCTGCAAGCTGAGCCGTTGATCTTCGAAACCGGCCACGCCACCGGCACCGGCGTCGACCTGCCTGCGCCAAAGGGCCTGACGTCGAACCTGGGCGCGCTCACGCGCAAAGCTGCGCTCGATCTGCCTGGGCTTTCCGAGCCGGAAACGATGCGCCACTTCGTGCGTCTTTCGCAGAAGAATTACGCCATCGATCTCGGTCTCTTCCCGCTCGGCTCGTGCACGATGAAGCACAACCCGCGGCTCAATGAGCGTGCGGCGCGCTTCGAAGGCTTCGCCGATCTGCACCCGCTGCAACCGACGTCGACGATCCAAGGCGCGCTCGTGCTGATGGACGAACTCGCCCATTGGCTCTGCACGTTGACTGGCATGCCCGCCGTCGCGCTCTCGCCGAAGGCCGGCGCGCACGGTGAGATGTGCGGCATGCTCGCGATCAAAGCGTCGCTCGAAGCGCGTGGCGAAAGTCACCGCAAGCGCGTGCTGGTTCCAAGCTCCGCGCACGGCACTAATCCGGCGACCGCCGCCGCCGCCGGCTTCACCGTCGATGAAGTGAAAGGTGACGAGGATGGCCGCGTCGATCTCGAAGACGTCATCGCCAAGCTCGGCCCGGACGTCGCCGCGATCATGATTACCAATCCGAACACATGCGGTCTGTTCGAGCCGGACATCAAGAAGATCGCCGACGCGGTGCACGCCGCCGGCGCGTACTTCTATTGCGATGGCGCGAACTACAACGCCATCGTCGGCAAGGTGCATCCTGGCGATCTCGGCGTCGACGCCAGGCACAACAACCTGCACCAGACGTTCTCGACCCCGCACGGCGGCGGCGGCCCCGGCGCTGGCCCGACCGTTCTCTCCGCCGCGCTCGCGCCGTTCGCGCCGGTGCCGCACATCGTGCTGCGCGGTGAGACGCGCGAACTGCGCGAGCACACGCAAGGCACGCAAGCCTTCGGCCGCATGTGCGCCTTCCACGGCCAGATGGGCATGTTCACCCGCGCGCTCACCTACATGATGAGCCACGGCAGCGATGGCCTTCGCCAAGTCGCCGAAGACGCGGTGTTGAACGCCAACTATCTGCTCGCGCGCTTGAAGCCGCATTTCTCAGCGCCGTTTGGCGATCGCCCGTGTATGCACGAAGTGCTGCTCGACGATTCATCGATCAAGCCGAAGGGTGTCGAAACCATCGACGTCGCCAAGGCGTTGCTCGACGAAGGCTATCATCCATTCACGACGTATTTTCCGCTCGTCGTTCACGGCGCAATGCTGATCGAGCCGACGGAAACCGAGCCCAAACGCGAACTCGACCGCTTCGCTGACGTCATGATCGCACTCGCCGAGCGCGTTAAGGCGGGCGATGTCGAGTTCTTCAAGCAAGCGCCCACGCTCACGCCAATGCGCCGCCTCGACGACACCCGCGCCGCGCGCCAGCCGAAGCTGCGCTGGCGGCGAGGTGATAACGGCGCCGGTGCGAAGGTGGCGGCGGAGTGATCAAGTGGCGCTCGCTATGAGCGCCGCAACGATCACCCAAACACCCGTCGCCGCCATCAGGATCGCGGCGGACGCGCGGACGTAGGCAAGCGGGACCATCTTGGTCACCGCTTCACCCAGCAACACCGCTGGCACATTCGCCGCCATCATGCCGAGCGTCGTCCCGGCGGTGACTAACGCGATGTCCTGAAAGCGCGCAGCGAGCAGGGAGGTGGCGATCTGCGTCTTGTCGCCGATCTCAACCAGAAAGAAGGCAGCAAGCGTCGTCAAAAACACGCCGCCAGCGTTCATCTTCTCGGCGCGGTCATCGTCTTTGTCCGGAATAAGCGCCCACGCCGCCATTGCTATGAACGCAGCGCCAACGGCAAGTTGAAACGTCGTGCCGCTCAGCCATTGCCCAATGAGAAAGCCAAGCGACGCCGCCGCTGCGTGGTTCAGCAAGGTAGCGCAGAGAATGCCTAGGATAATCGGCACAGGCGCGCGAAAGCGCGCCGCCAATACGATGGCGAGCAATTGTGTCTTATCGCCGATCTCAGCGATCGCGACGAGGCCGGCGGATGTCCAAAGTGCTTCCATAAGAAAGTAGCCCGGGGCCTAAGCTGACACGACGACGCGAACACCCACGCGGCCCTCGCGCGGGTTAGCGTCGTCGGTCTCGCCAATCCGGATCAAAGATCCGCCGCCTGCGCCATGCTGCTAGCAGCAAGTGTGTTGACGCGGGCGCCGCATAAGTTGCGGCCGGCTACTCCCCGAGAACGAGCGCTACATAGGAAGCATCGCGCGCGGCGTCAAACATGCGAGCTGTTCGCATCACCCGTGTGTTTTCGATTTCGCTGCCAACACCGCGAGCAAGGCGATCAAGCCCGGCGCGGCCTGAATGTAGAGGATGCTCATTTTCGCGGTTAGCCCACCGTAGACTCCCGCCACGATCACGCAGAGCAGGAAGAAGATCATAAAGTCACGCGAGACGCGGATCGCACCCCACAAAAGGCCGACGGCGAGGAAGCCGTTATAGAGCCCTTGGTTCGCGGCGAGCACGGCGGTCTGATCCGCAAACTCTGGCGTCATCGAGAACATGCGCTGACCGATGGAGCCGGTCCATAGAAACATCTCCAGCACCAGGAAGCCAAAGTGCAGCAGCGCCACTAGGGCAACGAGGATGCGCGCAACAACGCCCATGACCGCCTCCAAAGAAGAACGGGCCGGAGCTTAGCTCCGGCCCGTCGATCTTGTCTCGCGATGGCTTGGCCTTAGGCGAACTTACGCTTCAGGTCCGCGGCACCTTCCTGAACCAGGGCGGCTTGCGAGCCGTCGTTCATCTGCGCGCGGATCATTTTTTCGGCCGCGGCGATCGCGGCTTCCGTTGCTGCAGCGCGGACCTCGTCAGCCGCCTTAGAGCCGGCAGCGGCGATACGATCGTCGGCTTGGCGCTCGCGGCGGGCCATGGCGGCCTGCATCGAAGCGCGGGTCTCTTCGGCGACCAGAGCAGCTTGCTCCTTCGCTGTCGCGACGATCTCCTTGGCTTCAGCTTCAGCCGCCGCGCGCTTGGCGGTGTATTCCGCGTGCAGCTTCTCCGCTTCCTCGCGGAGACGGCGCGCTTCGTGCAGTTCATGCGCGATCGCCTGCGAACGCTGATCGAGCATGCCCATGATTGCCGCCGGCACCTTCAGGTAAACCAGCAGGCCGATGAACAGCAGCAGCGCGAGGAAGGCGACTTCAGTTGCAGTGATTTCCATCACGCTTCTCCTTACGCCGCGCTTCGCTTGCCGCTGGGAGCAAGCTTATCGGCGATCTCGCGGGCAAGCGCTTCAGCGATAGCAGGCACTTCGGCCAAGGCTTTCTGGCGCTCAGTCGCGACCTTCGCCTCTGCTTCCGCGATCTTCGCCGTCAGCCGTTTCTCGGCGGCCTCTTGCTCAGCTGCGAGTTTTGCGGTCACGTCGGCGCGCGCGGCCTCAACCATCGCCCGCGCTTCGGCGCGTGCTTTAGCGGAAGCCTTCTCCATTTCCGTGCGTGCGTCTTCGGCCGCCGCGCTCTTCTGAGCGGCGGCGTCGAGATCGCTCGCGACCGTCGCCGCGCGCTTGTCCACGACCGAAGCGATGTTCGGCAGGATGTGGCGCGAGACGATGTAATAGAGCAGCGCAAAGGTGATCGCGAACCAGATCAGCTGGCTCGAGAACAACGACGCGTCGAATGGCGGAAACGACGCTGCATGTTCGCCGCCGGCCGCTGCGCCATGAGCGGCGTCAGCGGCATGCGTGGCGTCCACCGCTCCATGAGCGGCGTCGGCAGCGTGCGTATCGGCGGCGGTGTTAGCCATTGCTGGTGCTTATTTCGGCACGACGAAGAGCAGCAGGATGGCGATCAGCAGCGAGAAGATGCCGAGCGCTTCGGTCACGGCGAAGCCGAAGATCAGGTTGCCGAACTGGCCCGGCGCGGCGGACGGGTTGCGCATGGCGCCGTTCAGGAAGTTGCCGAAAATGATGCCCACGCCGATGGCGGCGCCGAGCATGCCGAGGCAGGCGAGGCCCGCACCGATGTATGCAGCTGCAGTTGCGTCCATAATTACTTCTCCCCTTTGGGTTTCGGTTCAGCCGGGCCTTAGTGCCCGGGGTGAAGAGCGTCGTTGAGATAGATGCAGGTGAGGATCGCGAACACATACGCCTGTAGGAACGCGACCAGGAATTCGAGGCCGTAGAGCGCCACCGTCATCGCCAGCGGCAGCGAGGCGCCCAGGATGCCGACGAGGCCGAGCCCCGCCAGCGCCGGCACGAAGCCCGCGAAGACCTTGAGCAGGATGTGGCCGGCAAGAATGTTCGCCCATAGACGAACCGCGTGCGAAAGTGGGCGCGAGAAGAACGAGATCACTTCGATAATGATCACGAACCACAGAATGTAGATCGGCACGCCAGACGGCGCGAAAAGCTTGAAAAACTTCAGGCCGTTCTTCGCGAAACCGACGATGATGACGGTGAAGAACACCAAGAGTGCGAGCGCCGCCGTGACGACGATCTGGCTCGTCGGCGTGAAGATGTGGTGGATGCCAAAGACACCCGGGAACATCCCCAGCATGTTCGACATGAAAATGAACAGGAAGAGCGTGAACACGAACGGCAGGAACTTCTTCACGCCTTCGGTTCCGGCCGCGTCTTTCAGCATGCCGTGAATGAAGCCGTATGCGCCCTCGGCCACGACCTGAGCGCGGCCAGGCACCATCGCGGCTGGCTTCATCGCCCAATTGAAGAAGAGCGCCGCCAGCACTGCGCCGCCGACCATCGCGAAGCTCGCGTTGGTGAAGCTCGCATCGTAGCCGGCGACGCTGAACTCAGCGATCGGCTCGATGTGGAACTGGTGGATCGGATCGTTTGCCACTTGCCGCTTCTAATCCTCTTCGTCGTCCGGGACGGACGGCGCTCTCGGGTCGATGGGATTGCTCCGTGAATACGATTGCGCCACGCGCACCACATTCACGACGCCCGCCGCAAAGCCCAGCACCACCCCGACAATCAGCCCCCACGGTGAGGTGTGGACAAAATAGTCGACGCCGTAGCCGAGCAACGCGCCAACGATGATCGCCGCGCCGAACTCCCCGCCGTAACGCAGCGCCAGCGAAGCCGGGCTTTGCGGAGGGGGATCGTTTGAGGGGCCATCGCCGCGCGCGGCGTTTACACGCCGGCGTAAATCGGAAAGGGCGTCCTCGGGCGGTTTTCTGTCAGCCATTGAACGGTCCACGCGCCCAAAGGGGCGACTCGTCTTGAGCACCCCCCGTTCGCGCGCGCGGAAACTAGCAGCGGCCCCCCGTAGGTCAAGGAAAGCGCGTGCGACATTTGCTTCGGATTTTGGGCGCCAGCGCAGGCCTCCCCTGCGAGGAGGGAGGCCTGGCCGGAGGGGCCTAGAACGTTCCGCTCAATTGCAGAATGAACCAGGGCGCCTGGGCGAACTCGCGCTGGCGATAGTCGCGCGAGGTGTTGATGCCGTTTCGGCCGAGGTTGGTCACCGGGCCCGGCGGGTCCTCATTGAAAAAGCGCCGGTCGCGATAGACCGTGCCATCGAAGATGTTGGCTGCGATGGCCGTCAGTTTCATGCCGTGCGGCAGCGCCGTCGTTTCGAAAGTGAGGTCGACCCAAGGGCCTTCTTCGCTCGTGTCGATTTCATTGAAGCGATAGGCCTGGGTCTCGCCCTGCTTGAAGATGTTGACCTGCCAGGCGAAGCGAAGGTCAGGGAGATCCTGGCGGAACACCACCTCGACTTGCGACTCCGGCCGGTAGGAGAAAATCCTCGGCTGGTTCGTCAGAGGATCAGTCACCTCCGTATCCCAGAGGTAGCCTGAGATCGTGAGCCGGCCGCCTTCGATGAATGAGATCGGCGTCGAGAAGTTCACATCGAGGCTCGTCGCCTCGCCATCGCCGAGATTGCCCGGCGCATCAAACGTGAACGGGAAGTCGTCGCTCGTATCGAGCGGTGTTCCGTTGTCGTTGATCGCCGTAATCGGCACGACGTCCGTCACATCGGAAATTTGGTGGTGGGTCAGCGTGAGTCCGAGCGCCGCCCCGCCGGGGAAGCGTAGGTCGGCGCCAAGTTCAGCGCGCCAATCGGTTTGTGGGACGAGATCCGGATTGCCGCCAGCCAGAAGCGCGTCAGCGGTTGCAACGGCCGAGACGAAGTCTCCGAAGTCGAGCTGGCTCACATCGCGATAGACGCGGAAGCGCAATTGGTTGTTGCCGGCGAACGTGCGCGTGACCTGGAAAGAGGGCTTCCAGAAGGCCAGGTCGACGACCTGGTTGGTGTCGCCGCTGAAGGTCAGCGTCGAGGTTTCCCAGTTCAGACGTGTCTCGATCGACCACACATCGCTCGGCCGCCAGGTGTGTGAAGCGAAGACCTCCGCACGTTCTTCTTCGACCAAGACGTTGATGTTCGGAACGCTCCCGGGGGTTGGCGCCTCGCTCCCAGCGAACTCCAGCTGCTGATCCAGCGAGTTAAACGCGCCTTCTGCGCCGAACTCGATGCGGTGTCGCTCGCCGAGCGGGCGCGCTAGCGTAAAGCGTGCGATCGACTCGCCGGTGTCCTGCACGATGTCCTGATAGAAATCGCCGTCGAAAGCGCTGGCGGCGTCGAGGAAGATATCGTCCTCGAAACTCTCATAGCGGCCACGATTGATGAGGCCGATGATGCCGAGCGACCACGGCCCGATATCGCGATCATAGTTGGCGCCGAGTTCGTAGCCTTTGCGCCGCTCGCGGAAGTCCTGGATCAGCGCCGAGTCTGGATTGTCGAGCGCATCGAAGAAGAAGTAGTCGTTGTCAGCATTGAAGCGCCAGGCGTTCAACTGCGCGTTCGTACTGAACCGTCCGCCCCAGAGCGGAAAAGCGATGCTGCCGTTGATCGTCGCTTCGCGGAAATCCCGCGGCGAAGGCGTGTCGGCGCGACCTGTGTAAACGTCTCCCGGTTCGTCGGAGAAAAGGCGCCAACCCGGCAGATCGCGATATTGACTGAAGATTGATCCGGCGAGCGTGTATTCGACGTTGCCATTGCGGCCGCTGTAAGAGAGTTCGCCGCGCGGCGCGGGGACGCCGCGACTGGTGAGCTCGAACCCTGCTTCGTACACGCCGCTTCCGGCCGTGGGCGTGCGCACGACGTTGAGCAGCATCGATTGACCGGAGGCATCGCCCGCAACGGCAGCGCCGCGCAAAATCTCGAGCCTCACGACTTGGCTGGCCGGAATGCGCTGCAGCATCCCCTCGACCCCTTGGCTCTTGCTGCTAGGGCGCACGCCATCGATCAGCAAATTGCCAACTGCGCCAGAGAAGCCGCGACGGTCTTCTCCGCCATCCAGGGAGAACCCTGGAACTTGGCGCACCATGTCGAGCGCTGTCCGCGGATTGTATTGAGCGAAATGGGCCGCATCGTAGGCGACCCGATCAGCCGAGCTTGTTGGCGTTAGGCTGGAGCATGCGGGTTGCGGGGTGCAGTCCGGTGAAGCGGGGGCCTGCGCGCCCCCATCCTGCGCGTACGCGACGCCGGTCAAAGCCAGCGCCGAAACCATCATGCGGCCGAACATTCTCTTCCCCTCCCGTCGCCGTCTCCCGCGGCGTGCGGCTCCCGCTTTCATGCGGTGCTGCATGTTTCAAGATGATTGCAGCGCCATGTTTGGACGCGATCAGGGCGGGCTTTTTCTGGGCAAATGCAGCCGATTGCGACGAAACGCCGGACGCGCGCGACAGCTGAAAAAGCGAAAGCGCCGCTGGGTGTGACCCCAGCGGCGCTCCGTAGTCCTCGAAGTGAAGAACGTTACTTCTTCTTCTTCGCCTTGGCTTTGGTTTTCGCGCCAGCCTTGGCAACCTTCGCCGTCTTCTTTTTCGCAGCCATAGTATCAACCTCCCCAAACAGTGGGATGCTTCTAGCTCTGCGACGATTCTCTAAATTGTAAATGACCGGCGGAGTTCTAGGTCCCGCCGACAGTCAGTCCGGTGATGTAGAGTGTCGGCTGTCCAACACCGACTGGCACGCTCTGTCCGGCCTTCCCGCAAGTGCCGACTCCCTCGTCGAGTTTGAGATCGTTGCCGATCATCGTGACACGCGTGAGCGCACTCGGGCCATCGCCGATCAACGTTGCGCCCTTGATCGGATATTTGATCTTTCCGTCTTCGACGAAGTACGCCTCGGTGCATTGGAAGACGAACTTTCCGGATGTGATATCGACCTGACCGCCTCCGAAATTAACCGCATAAACGCCGCGCTTCAGCGAAGCGAGGATCTCACCCGGGTCCTTGTCGCCGGCGGTCATGAAGGTGTTGCTCATGCGCGGCATCGGCCGGTGGGCGTAGCTTTCGCGCCGGCCTGAACCCGTCGGGGCGACGCCGGTGAGGCGCGCGTTCAAGCGATCCTGCAGGTAGCCTTTGAGGATGCCGTCTTCAATCAGCACGGTGCGTTGAGTCGGCGTGCCTTCGTCGTCGATCGTGAGCGAGCCGCGCCGGTTTTCGAGCGTCCCGTCATCCACAACTGTTACGCCGGGCGCTGCAACGCGCTGCCCGATCATGCCTGAGAACGCGCTGGTGCCCTTGCGGTTGAAGTCGCCCTCGAGGCCGTGACCGACCGCCTCGTGCAGCAACACGCCAGGCCAACCGGGGCCGAGCACGACATCCATCTCGCCCGCAGGCGCCGGTTCGGCGTCGAGATTGACGAGTGCGATTCGCAGCGCTTCATCGGCGAGCGCCTTCCAGCGCTCAGGCGCGATGAAAACTTCGTACGGTTCGCGCCCGCCCGCGCCGGCCGATCCGCTCTCGCGGCGGCCATCGCGTTCGACCGTGATGGAGACGTTCACGCGCACCAGCGGCCGGTGGTCGGTCAGTTTCGCGCCGTCCGGACGCAGAATGGTCAGCCCCCGGCGCGCCCCGGCCAGTGTCGCCGAAACCTGCACGACGCGCGGGTCCTTGGCCCGGCAATAGGCGTCGATCTCGGCCAACAGGTTCGTCTTGTCGGTGAAAGAGGGAGCCTCGATCGGGTCGAAGTCCCGATAGAGCTGGCGGTTCACCTTGGCCGGGCTCACATCGAGCGTGCCCGCGTGGCCAAGCTTCACCGCCGCCGCCGCCTCAGCAGCGCGGGAGACGGCCTCGGTTTCCAGAACGCTGGCATGCCCGTAGCCCGCACGTTCGCCCGCGACGACGCGAAGTCCGAAACCCTGTGTCGCGTCGAAGGACGCCGACTTCAGCCGGCCATCGTCCCAATGGAAGCTTTCGGCCCGGGTGTCCTCGGCGAAGATCTCGCCGTCATCGGCACCCCTGGCGGCGTCCGCGAGAATGCGCGCCGCTGCCTCCCAATCCATTTCCGCTGCGCGTTCGGGGGTAGCGGAAAGCCCATCGGCCATGTCGTTTGTCTCCGGGAGATATAGTGTGCGCTCTATATAGTCCCGGAGTCGCCCCACGCCGTAGCCGGAATGGTCGAAAACTGTAAGTTACTGATTTTATTGATTTGATGTTCCGGTTTGGCGCGCTTCCAGGTTTTCGCGGCGTTGGCGGGCGAAGCGCTGCAACTCGGCATTGGCCGGGCCCCAGTCCGGGTAAATTTCCAATGCGGTATTATAATCCTCATAGGCGCCGCGATAGTCGCCGAGCGCTTCACGCGCCGCGCCACGATTGAAATAGGCCTTATAGGGCTCCTGGACGCCAAGCCCGAGCGCCTCCGTGAACGACGCAATCGCCGGCCCGTAGCGGCGCAGCTGGAGGAGGGCGGCGCCGCGGTTGACCTGCGCCTCAGCATGGCGGGGCTGAATCACCAGAACGGCGTCGAAATCGAGGAGCGCCTGCTCATTCTCCTGCCGGCGCATGTAGGTCACGCCGCGGTTGATGCGCAAAAGCACTTCCGCAGCCTGCGTCAGGTGCCGGTATCCCAGCGCCTGGGTGCAGCTAGCGATCGTTGCGTCGCTGGTATCACCGCGCATGACCTGATCGCTGCAGCGGCGCGCGTTCGGGTCACGCCCAACGACGGTGACGGCGCTGGGATCGGTGCGCTGCGCCATGGCGACGCCAGCGAAAGAGGCCGCCACGGCCGCTGCCGCAAGCGCCAGAATCGCCGTTGAGAAGCGCCTTGGAAGCCAAGCGCGGCTCATGCTAGCACCCCACCCTGTTGGAGACTTACAAACCCGCAAGGCGCGGTCGAATGCCGCGCCCGGCGACTATAGGCGCGAGCTTCGGCGCGCGCCATACCGGCGCTGAATCTCAAGGGAGGAGAACTGCGTGAAGCGAGGGGCTTGGATCGCAAGCATCGCCGCTGGTGCGATGTCATTTGCGGGCGCTGCGCACGCGACGTTGCTGCAGGGTCAGCCGACTCCGGAGGCTATGCATTTGCAGCCTGCGGCGACGGAAATCATGCGCGACATCACGAGTTTTCATGATTTCCTCCTGTGGATCATCATAGCGATCTCCATTTTCGTGGCGGCGCTTTTGGTGTGGGTGATGGTGCGGTACAACCGGCACGCAAACCCGACGCCGAAGAAGTTCACGCACAACATGTTCGTCGAAGTGGTCTGGACGGTCATTCCCGTCATGATCCTCGTTGCGATTGCGTGGCGCTCTTTCCCGCTGATCTACGAACAAGAACGCATCCCCGAAGCTGAACTGACGCTGAAGGTGACTGGCAATTCTTGGTTCTGGAATTTCGAATACCCTGACGCTGGCGTAACAATCGCCGCCAACTTGTTGCCGGAAGCGGACGCGCGCGAGCAAGGCCGTCCGTATCTGCTCGCCACCACTGAGCCGCTGCTTGTGCCAGTCGATACCACGGTGCGCGTCCTCGTCACGTCGAACGATGTGATTCACGCGTTTGCGGTGCCGGCCTTCGGCGTCAAGGAAGACGCGATCCAGGGTCGCGTGAACGAGACGTGGTTCCGTGTCGACACGCCCGGCACTTACTATGGCCAGTGCTCTGAACTGTGCGGCGTGAACCACGCTTACATGCCCATCGAAATCCGCGCCGTGCCGCGCGCTGAATTCGACGCGTGGGTCGCCGCGCAAGGCGGATCGTTCGCCTCGGCTGAGCCGGCGCCCGCCGAAACTGCGCCAACGACACCGCCTGCCACTGAACAACCGGCCGCTGCGCCGTCGTCGACGCCGACGCGCTGAGGAGCATAGGACTATGACGCACGAAGCTGCTCACGCTGCGGATCATCACGAAGATCACCGCCCCAGCCTCTTGGATTGGAAGCGCTGGGTCTATTCGACGAACCATAAGGACATCGGCACGATGTACCTTATCTTCGCGATCATCGCCGGTCTCATCGGCGGTGCGCTCTCCGGCTTCATCCGCTGGGAGCTCGCGGAGCCGGGCGTTCAGGTTTTCACCGAAGGCTCGATGCTGGCCAATATGCTCGGCATGGATTCCAATCACAGCTACAACGTGGCTGTGACCATGCACGGCCTGATCATGATCTTCTTCATGGTCATGCCGGCGATGATCGGCGGCTTCGGCAATTGGTTCGTGCCGCTGATGATCGGTGCGCCGGACATGGCGTTCCCGCGCATGAACAACATTTCGTTCTGGTTGCTGCCGGCGTCGTTCACGCTCGCGATCCTGTCGATGGTCGTGCCGGGCAACGGTGATTGGCATGGCTTCGGCGGCGGCTGGACGCTCTACGCACCACTCTCAACCTCGATGACGCACCATAGCGGTCCGTCGATGGATCTGCTGATCCTCTCGCTCCACATCGCCGGCGCGAGCTCGATCCTCGGCGCCATCAACTTCATCACCACGATCTTCAACATGCGCGCGCCTGGCATGACGCTGCACCGCATGCCGCTGTTCGTGTGGTCGATCCTGGTTACTGTTTGGCTGCTGGTTCTGTCGCTCCCGGTCCTTGCCGGCGCGCTCACTATGCTGCTGACGGACCGCAACTTCGGCACGCAATTCTTCGAAGCGGCTGGCGGCGGCGACCCGGTGATGTACCAGCACTTGTTCTGGTTCTTCGGTCACCCCGAAGTGTACATCCTCATTCTGCCGGGCTTCGGCATGATTTCGCAGATCGTCTCGACGTTCTCGAAGAAGCCGGTGTTCGGTTATCTCGGTATGGCCTACGCCATGGTCGCCATCGGCGTCATCGGCTTCGTCGTGTGGGCGCACCACATGTACACGGTCGGCATGGGGCTCGACCTTGAAGCCTACTTCATCGCCGCCACCATGGTCATCGCGGTGCCGACAGGCATCAAGATCTTCTCATGGATCGCCACGATGTGGGGCGGCTCGATCAGCTTCACCGTGCCGATGCAGTGGGCGATCGGCTTCATCTTCCTGTTCACCGTCGGCGGCGTCACTGGCGTCGTTCTGGCGAACTCGGGCATCGATACCGCGCTGCACGACACCTACTACGTCGTCGCGCACTTCCACTATGTGCTCTCGCTCGGCGCCGTGTTCGCGATCTTCGCGGGCTTCTATTATTGGATCCCGAAGATGAGCGGCTACCGCTACAACGCCTTCCTGGGCGGCCTGCACTTCTGGCTGATGTTCATCGGCGTCAACATCGTGTTCTTCCCGCAGCACTTCCTTGGTCTGCAGGGCATGCCGCGCCGCTACATCGATTATCCGGAGGCCTTCGCGTACTGGAACCACATCAGCTCGCTCGGTTACCTGATCACCGTCGCGGGTGTGTTCGTGTTCCTGATCATGCTGGTGGAAATGTTCATGGTGCGCCGCAAGGCAGGCGCCAATCCGTGGGGCGAGGGCGCGACGACGCTCGAATGGACGCTGTCTTCGCCGCCGCCATTCCACCAGTTCAACGAACTGCCGGTGATCAAGCCGGATACGCACCACTGAGAGGAGCGACGTGGCCGACGTCAGTTTCACGCACGAACGCACAGCCAGCGCGAGCGACTACATCGCGCTGCTGAAGCCGCGCGTGATGTCGTTGGTCGTGTTCACTGGCCTCGTCGGCTACATGGCCGCGCCTGGCCATGGCGACTTCGTGTTGGGCTTCGCCGCGATCCTTTCGATCGCGGTGGCTGCTGGCGCTTCTGGCGCGCTTAACATGTGGTTCGATAGCGATATCGACGCCGTGATGAGCCGCACGCGTTCGCGTCCCATCCCCGCCGGCCGTGTGCCGCGCGAGGAAGCGTTGATGCTGGGGCTTATCCTCTCGGGGCTTAGCGTCGTCACCATGCAGCTCGCCGCGAACACGCTCGCTGCCGGGCTGCTGGCTTTCACGATCTTCTTCTACGCCGTTGTTTACACGATGTGGCTGAAGCGCTCGACGCCGCAGAACATCGTCATCGGCGGCTTGGCTGGCGCGCTACCGCCGGCTATCGCTTGGGCAGCCAAAGCTGGTTCGCTCTCGATCGATCCGATCCTGATGGTCGCGATCATCTTTTTCTGGACCCCGCCGCACTTCTGGGCACTCTCGCTCTTGCAGAAGAACGACTACGCCGCCGCCCGCGTACCGATGCTGCCGGTCACGCACGGGGCCAAGGCGACGCGGTTTCAAATTTTCGCCTATTCGTTGCTGCTTGCCCCGCTCGCGGTGACACCGGTGCTCACGGGCCTGGGCGGCATGATCTACGGGGCAATTGCTGCGCTCGGCGGCGCCTTCTTCATCTTCCTCGCTACGCGCGTGCTGATGTCGCGCGCGGGTGAGGGCATCCAGGGCGAAGATAAGCGCGCGCGCGATCTTTTCGGCTTCTCGATCCTTTATCTCTTCGCGCTCTTCGCCGCGCTGCTCGCTGAGCGGGGCTTCGCATGAGCGTGACCTTGACGCCTGAAGAGATCAAAGCCCGCAAGCGGCGCAATGTCTGGATCGCGTTGGCGATCACGGCGTTCATCGTTCTCGTGTTCTTGATCACGATGGTGCGCGTCGGTGACGGCATCGTGGAAGGCGCATCATGACGCCCGATAAAAAGCGACTTCGCCGCACGGCGCTCATCGCTGGCGCCGTCGTCGTCGGCATGACCGGCATGGCCTTTGCCGCCGTGCCACTCTACGACGCCTTCTGCAAGATCACCGGCTATGGCGGCACCACGCGGGAAGCCGAGGTCGCGCCGGATCGCATCCTCGATCGCCGCATCCAGGTTCGCTTCGATGCGAACACTTCGCCCGATCTGCCGGTTGAGTTCGCGCCCAAGCAGAACGCCGAAACGCTCCGCATCGGCGAGACGGGCCTGGCCTTCTATCGCGTGCGCAATTTGTCGGATGAGCCGATCGTCGCGCGCGCAACCTACAACGTCACCCCGCATGTGGCTGGCCAATACTTCGCCAAGCTTGAGTGCTTCTGCTTCACCGACCGCGTGATCGCGCCAGGCGCTGAATCCGATCTGCCGGTGGTGTTCTTCGTTGATCCGGAAATCGTGTCGGACCCCGACACGGCCGACATCACAACGCTAACCTTATCTTACACCTTCTTCCGCTCTACCTCGCCTGAAGCGCAGGCGCTGCTGGACGCGGCTGAAGGCCAAACGAGCTAACGCTGAGGGATCGACATGGCGCACGGCGACGTCAAACACGACTACCACCTGGTGAACCCGAGCCCCTGGCCGTTCGTTGCCTCGGTTGGCGCGCTTGTCGCCGCTGTTGGCGCGGTTGTGCTGATGCGCGGCCTTTCGTCGAACGAAGCTGACTTCTTCTTCGGCAAGGGCCACTGGACGCTCTTCCTGGTCGGCATGGGCATTCTCGTCATCACCTGCATCGGCTGGTGGGGCGATGTGATCAAGGAAAGCCGCGGCGGCGATCACACGCCGGTTGTCGATATCGGCCTGCGCTACGGGATGATCCTGTTCATCGCTTCGGAAGTGATGTTCTTCGTCGCTTGGTTCTGGATGTTCTTTGAACTGGCGATCTTCCACGGCCACCGCGCCGATTGGATCGTGCCGACGTGGGATGCAGCGACGACCGCCGCTTGGGCCAACTGGCCGCCGCCCCACGTCGAGACCTTCGATCCGTTCCACTTGCCGCTGATGAACACGCTTATTCTGCTGCTCTCGGGCACGACGGTGACGTGGGCGCACCATGCGCTGCAAACCGGTGACCGCAACGGCGCGCGCAACGGCCTCATCCTCACGGTGCTGTTGGGCATCCTGTTCAGCTATGTGCAGTTCGTGGTCGAGTATCCGGCCGCTGGCTTCGCGTTCGGCAACCAGGGCGATGTGACCAACGCCAACGTCTATGGCTCGTCCTTCTTCATGGCGACCGGCTTCCACGGCTTCCACGTCGTGATCGGCACGATCTTCCTCGCGGTTTGCCTGCTGCGTTTGATGGCTGGGCAAATGTCGCCGCAGAAGCATTTCGGTCTCGAAGCCGCGGCCTGGTACTGGCACTTCGTTGACGTGGTGTGGCTGTTCCTCTTCACCTTCGTCTATGTGATGCCGTACCTGACGATGCAGAATTGAGCGAGCCGCGGCCCTCGCCTTGGGCCGCGGGGCTCCTGCTGCGCTGTCCTCAGTGCGGCAAGGGCAGCGTGTTCAGCGGCTATCTGAAGTTTCGCGATGCATGCGCGGTGTGCGGCGCCGACTTCAAAGCTGCCGACGCTGGCGATGGCCCAGCTGTTTTCGTGATCCTGATCGTCGGCGCCATCGTCGCGCCGCTGCTGCTGATCCTGCAGCGGCTCGTGCCTGATGTCGTCGCGCTGGTCATCACGTTGGTGGCGACGGTGGTGCTTTGCCTTGCGTTCCTGCCGCCCTTCAAGGCGACGCTATTCGCGCTGCAATGGAAACACAAAGCCCGCGAAGCGACGCACGAGGACGTGGAATGATCCGTTTCAAACCGCTTCCGCTTATGTCGCTCTTGTCGATCATCGCGTTCGCGGTGCTGATCTCGTTCGGCCGCTGGCAATGGGAGAAGTACGAAGAAAAAACCGCGGCCGCCGAAGAGCCGGTCGCGGAAATGACCATCGCCAGCTATCAGCCGGTCGAGAGCGGTATTCAGTTCGTCTACGGCGTGCGCGCCGATACGCGTGAGCAGGGCTGGCGCGTGTTCACGCCCGTGCAAGAAGGCGACAGCATCATCTTCGTCGATAGCGATTTCGTTGCCGGCCGGGATTCACCGAATCCGGACGAAGTCCGCGTGCCGGCCGCGATGCGCTTCGGTGCGCCGATCAGCGGCGCTTCGATCCGTCCGGAAGACCCGGGCCCGTTCACCGCGCCGCCGCGCCCGCTCGCGCGCCGTTGGTATGCGGTTGATCTCGCCGCCATGGGTCGCAACGCCGGCCTCGAAAATGTCGCCGACTACTACATCGCCGCGACTTATGTCGGCGCCGACGGACGCGCCGCGCCTAACCCGTTTGCGCTCGCGGCTGGCGCCGACGCGCTGCCGCCGGCGCGGCATTTGGGCTACGCGCTCACTTGGTACGGACTCGCGATCGTTCTCCTCGCCATCTATTTCGCCTACCATGTCAGCGTTGGCCGGCTCGTATTTCAGCGTCCGCGCCCGCGCGAGGATTGATGCGCTACATCTCAACGCGAGGCCAAGCGCCGCCCGTTTCGTTTTTGGACGCTGTGCTTGCCGGCATGGCGCCGGACGGCGGGCTTTATGTGCCGGAGAGCTGGCCTGACGGCCGTCCGGTCAGCGAGGCCGGCGCGCGCAACATCGCGCACGGTCACTTCACCCACACCGCCATTCGTACACTTGAGAGGTTTGCAGTCGGCGATTTCGGCGCGGAGGGCGACGCCGTCGCTATCTGCAGCGAGGCCTACATCGCTGCGCCGACGACGCCGAACGATGAAGCGTGGCACCCCAAGTGGCCAGAAGCTGTAACGCCATTGCGTCAGACCGGCGCCGGTGCGTGGCGGCTCGAACTTTTTCACGGACCTTCGCTCTCGTTTAAAGACGTGGCGATGCAGCTCATCGGCCCGCTGTTCGATGTAGCGTTGAAGCGCCGCGATCAGCGGCTGAGCGTGGTGTGCGCGACGTCGGGCGATACGGGCGGCGCGGCTGTCGAAGCGATGAAGGGCAGGGAGCGCATCGATCTCTTCGTGCTCACGCCGAAGGGGCGCGTCTCCGAAGTGCAGCGTCGGTTCATGACCGCGTCAGGCGCGTCGAACGTCCATGTCATTGAAGCTGACGGCGATTTCGACGCGTGCCAAGCGGTCGTGAAGGCGATGTTCGCGGATGCTGAGTTTGCGCGCCGCGCCAAGCTCTCGGGCGTCAACTCAATCAACTGGGCGCGTATCGTCGCGCAGAGCGTTTACTTCCAAATCGCCGCTTACGTCCTGGCGGCCCACGGCCCAGTCAGCTTCAGCGTCCCAACCGGGAATTTCGGCGACGCCTACTCGGGCTGGGTCGCCAAGCAAATGGGCGCACCAATCGGTCAGATCGTGCTAGCGACGAACGAGAACGACATCCTCGTCCGAGCATTGCAAACCGGCCGCTATGAGCGTGGCGCCTCGAAGGCGACACTCTCGCCTGCCATGGATATTCAAGTCGCCTCGAACTTCGAGCGCATTCTATTCGAGGCGCTTGATCGCGACACAAGCGCGGTGCGCGCGCTCTACGAGAGTCTCGCGCAGTCCGGTGGGTTTGATATTCCAGATTCAGCGCTGGCGCGCTTGCGCCAGGATTTTTCCGCCGTCGCGACGACCGATGAAACGACGCTGCAGACGATGCGCAACGCATGGGTCTACGATCAGGACGTGATCTGCCCGCACACGGCGGTGGGAGAGCATGGCCGTGTCGCCAGCACCGGCGCGCCGATGGTCTTCCTCGCTACGGCGCATCCGGCGAAGTTCCCCGACACCGTGGAGCGCGCCACCGGCGTGCGCCCCGAACTCCCGCCCAAATGCGCCGATCTCTTTCAGCGCAGTGAAAAGTTTGACTCGCTCCCGGCCGACGCCGAAGCGGTGAAGCAATACATCCGAGAACGGAGCCGCGCGTGGAGCTAGAACTTGTCCGCCTCCCGAACGGCGTGCGCATCGCGCTCGATCCGATGCCCGGCCTTGCAACAACCGCGCTCGGCGTCTGGCAACGCGTCGGCGCGCGGTGGGAGACGGCGGAGCTCAACGGCGTCGCGCACCTCTTCGAGCACATGGCGTTCAAAGGCGCCGGCGCGCACGACGCGCGCCAGTTCGCGGAAGCGATCGAGAATGCCGGCGTCAGCATGAATGCCGCCACCGGCTACGAGCGCACGGCCTATTACGGCCGCTGCGTCGCCGAACAAGCCCCATTCGCGCTCGATCTCATCGCCGACATTCTGTTCGAGCCGCACTGGGCGCCTGAGGACTTAGAGAAAGAGAAGGGCGTCGTCGCCCAAGAACGCGGCGAAGCCTTCGATGCGCCCGACGACCGCGTCTTCGAACTCCACCAATCCGTGCTCTACAAAGATCAAGCCCTCGGCCGCCCGATCCTCGGCACTGAGCAAGCGCTGAAAAACGTCAGCGTCGATACGCTCATCAACTTTCGCTCAGAGCATATGACGCCCGACCGCGTGATTATCTCCGTCGCCGGCGCCTTCGATCGCGACGCGATAATCGAAACCGCTACGCGCCGCTTCGCGCATCTCACAGCAAAGCCTGACCCGGAGCGAGAGCCCGCGCGTCCGCAAGCCGGGACGGCCGCCGAGGCGCGCAAGCTCGAACAAACGCACCTCGTCTTCTCCTGGCCCGGCGTACCTTCCGGCAGCGAGCACATCTACGCCGCGCGTATGCTCTCCGAGATTTTCGGCGGCGGCATGTCTTCGCGTCTCTTCCAGGAAGTGCGCGAGACGCGCGGCCTGGTTTACGCGATCGATTCCGCGCTCGACGTGCTGGAGGATGACGGTCGTCTCAGCGTCTATGC
The DNA here is from genome assembly GCA_964446305.1 of uncultured Terricaulis sp. Lineage (GTDB taxonomy): Bacteria > Pseudomonadota > Alphaproteobacteria > Caulobacterales > Aquidulcibacteraceae > Vitreimonas. Next base: position 21,716 of record CAYUOC010000044.1, read on the forward strand.
CGGCTGCTCGGAAAAGCATGCGGGCGAAGTCGCCGAGATCGTCCGCGATCAACTCGCACTCATGGCCGCCAAAGGCCCCACCGAAGCCGAACTCAACCGCGCCAAAGCCGTCACCCGCGCCTCCATGCTCATGGGCCTCGAAGCCCCCAGCGCCCGCGCCGAAGCCCGCGTCAGTCAGCTCTTCTTGCGCGACCGCCTGGCCGATTTTGCCGAACTCCGCGCCCGCATGGATGCGGTGACGTGTGAGGAAGTCCGGGCCGTGGCCGCCAAAGCGCTCGAAGGCCCGACCTGCGCAGCTGCCATTGGCCCTAAGGCGGGGCATGGCGCGCTCAAGGCATTTGGGGCAAAATAGCCGCGTCATGGTTTTGATGCGGAAGGACAATGACGGCTTGCGCCGCGTGGACGGGGAGGGCGTGTACCTCCGCGCGCCGGAGCTGCGCGACTACCAGGAATGGGCCGATGTCCGCGAAGCCAGCCGCAATTTCCTGACGCCGTGGGAGCCCACCTGGGCGCAAGACGAAACCTCGCGCGGCTCCTATCGCTACAAGTTGCGCCGCTACACCGAAGACGCGCGCGACGACAAAGCCCATGCGCTCTTCGTCTTCCGCGAAACCGATGACGCGCTCGTCGGCGGCGTCACGCTCTCAAACATACGTCGCGGCGTCGCCCAAACCGCCTCGCTCGGCTACTGGGCCGGCCAGATGCACACGCGCCAAGGCTACATCACCGCCGCCGTCCGCGCCGTCGTCCGCTACGCGTTCGAAGATTTGGACCTCCACCGCGTCGAAGCTGCCTGCCAGCCAGACAACGTCCCGTCACGCCGCGTCCTCGAAAAGTGCGGCTTCACCCACGAAGGCATCGCGCGCGCCTATCTGAAGATCAACGGCGCCTGGCGCGACCACCTGCTGTTCGGGATCGTGAACAGCGGGGTTTAGTGGAGTGCAGGAATCAATCACTTGTGCCCTCTCGCCAACGGCAGCTTCCCGCGATGTTCGATAGAGTCGTCACAATTCTCAGCGAGAATGCCGAACTGGCGACGCTCGGTGCACCCCAGCTCGACTCGGCCATTGATGAAACCCAGGAGCGACTAGGGGTTCAGTTCCCCGAAAGCTACCGGGAGTTCTTGCGTCGGTGGGGCTGGATGTGGTTCGGGCCCAATGCCTATTTCGGTCTCGGGACCACCGTGGAGAACGTAGTCATTGAAACCGAGAGGGCTCGACTAAGATTAGGATTGCCCGCCAACTATGTTGTGGTCGCGGACCATGATGGAGACGAGTTGGTGTGCCTAGATACCGGTGCGCTAGGGCCTGACGCAGAGTGTCCGGTGTCGATTTGGAACTGCACCCATGGAGGCCTTTCGCGAACATGCGCGAACAGCTTCGAGGCATTTCTGCAGCGCGACCTCGAGGACTTCGCAACTTAGCGCCCGACACAATCGTCGCAGCTGAACTCACGCTTCCCGGCCAAGCTCACGCGCATTGCAAATGCGGGTGAGCGCAGGGCCGGGACCCATGGGCCGCCCAGACTCAGCGTGTCGATCGATGGGTCCCGGGTCTCGCTTCGCGCGCCCGGGAAGCGTGAGAATAGATCGCGCTTCTATCCAACATCTCTCCGGCCCAACGCGCTGAAAACAAAGCACCAACACAAAATCTATCCGGTGGCCCCCACCGCGCCCGTATCATCCGCGCGTGCCCCGTACCTACCAGCCTCCATCGCAACACATGATCGACGCCCTCGCGGCGGCGATCATCGTGTTCGTGACCGAGCTGGCGCAGGCGATCTTCGCACCGCATCCGGCGCGTCACATGCACCGGGCCATCCGCCGCGCCGAGCGCGCCGTCGAACTGATGTTGCTGCTGATGGCGTTTCGCCTCGCGACGCCGCCCGCGCAACAACTCAGCTCCTTCGCACGCCGCAACACGCCGAGCGGTTTCACGCGGCGCGTCCACCAATCGAAATTTCTCTTCAAGCACGCCCGCGTGCGCCTACGCCACGGCGCATTCCATCAACGCGTCGCGCGCCTCATCACGGCCATCGCCCAGCCGACGCGCTACGTGCAGCGTTTCCTGAAGCGCCTCCACAAAGGTCTACGCGGCTCAAGTCTCGTTGCCGTACACCCGCTAGCGGATGCACTCGTCGCAGGTGTGCCAGCCACGTGCTACGCTGACTCTTCGTAAGCACTACTTTTCGAACGTGAGCTCGATTGGCCCGATTGGTCCGTCGTGTAGAAACCCGAACGCCTCAAGAGCTTGTTGGATGAGCATCATCTCGCCGGCCGAAACGGCTTCCGACGACATAACCGTCACGCGCTTACTTTGTCTGTAGCGTGGGCCGCCTCTCGCCGTCACCCCATCAACGCGCTCCCTAGAAAGGGTCTTGCACCAGAAGCTGATGGTGCGTTGCTCGGGGTGTCTGAGTTCGAAATGCGGGAAATCCGGGCCTTGGGTGACGTCAAAGAGCTCCCAACCCGTTTCGCTATCGAGCGTCCGCTTGGCCTCATAGTCCGACTTGAAAGCCATTGAGCGCCCTCACAAAGCATCTAGCCCCACATCGAGCGAACGAGCCGAATGCGTCAGCGCCCCCACCGAGATCACATCGACACCCGTCTCAGACACGGCGGCAATGTTCTCAATCGTAATCCCGCCGGATGCCTCCAGCAGCGTCGAGCCATTCGCCATCTTTACCGCGGTGCGCATGTCGGCTTGCGAGA
>CAYUOC010000045.1:0-4664 GCA_964446305.1 uncultured Terricaulis sp.
GGCGTGGTCAAGAACATCACCGATTACGGTGCGTTCGTGGACCTCGGCGGCATCGACGGCCTGCTGCACGTCACCGACATGAGCTGGAAGCGCGTCTCGCACCCGAGCCAAGTGCTGAACGTGGGCGATACGGTGAAAGTCCAGATCGTGAAGATCAATCCGGACACCCAGCGCATTTCGCTCGGCATGAAGCAACTCATGACCGATCCGTGGGATGGCGTTGATTCCAAGTACCCGGCGGGCGGCAAGTTCACCGGCCGCGTCACCAACATCACTGACTACGGCGCGTTCGTTGAACTCGAGCCGGGCGTTGAAGGCCTGGTGCACGTCAGCGAAATGAGCTGGACCAAGAAGAACCTGCACCCGTCGAAAATCCTGAGCACGTCTCAGGAAGTCGACGTGCAAGTGCTCGACGTGGACGGCGAAAAGCGCCGCATCTCGCTCGGCATCAAGCAAGTGCAAGCCAATCCGTGGGATGCCTTCGTCGCTGAACACGGCGTTGGTTCGGTCATCGAAGGCGAGATCAAGAACATCACCGAGTTCGGTCTGTTCGTTGGCCTCACGCCGGAACTCGACGGCATGGTCCACTTGAGCGACATCGCCTGGGACGCCCAAGGCGAAGAAGCCCTCACCCGCTTCAACAAGGGCGACATGGTCAAGGCGAAGGTTCTCGACGTCGACGTCGAGAAGGAACGCATCTCGCTCGGCATCAAGCAGGTCGACGCCGATCCGATGGCCGACGCCGACTTCAAGCGCGGTCAGATCATCACGGCGGAAGTCGTCGATGTGGCGACCGGCGGCATCGAAGTGGCGTTCGGCGAAGGCAATGCCCTGCGCACCTTCATCCGCAAGTCGGACCTCTCGCGCGATCGCCAAGAGCAACGCGCTGACCGCTTCTCGGTCGGCGATCGTCTCGACGCGATGGTGACGGGCTTCGACAAGTCGAGCCGCAAGGTCGCCCTCTCGATCAAGGCCATGGAATTGGCCGACGAGAAGGAAGCCATCGCGCAGTTCGGTTCGTCGGACTCGGGCGCTTCGCTCGGCGACATTCTGGGCGCCGCGCTGAAGGACAAGAAATAAGCATTACGCCGCTACCGGCGTAAGTTTGGGGCTCGGCGGCAACGCCGGGCCCTTTTTCTTGGCCTTTTCAATCATCTGGGTGTTGACGGCGGCCTCTCGGCAGTCCTCTATCGCCTCAACGGGGAACCAAGGGGTCGCGGGATGCTGCGCTCAGAGCTGGTCAACAGACTGCAGGAAGAAATGGCGCCGCTGAAGGCTGCCGAAATCGAGCACGCGGTGGACGTCGTGCTGGATGAAGTCGCGGTCGCGCTCGCCCAGGGCGGGCGTGTGGAGCTGCGCGGCTTCGGCGCGTTCTCGGTCCGCAAGCGCGACGCCCGCACCGGCCGCAATCCGCGCACTGGTGCGACCGTGAAGGTCGACGCCAAGAAGGTGCCGTTCTTCAAGCCAGGCAAAGAGCTGCGGCTCAAGGTCAATGGCGGCGAAGAGCCGTAAATTGCAGCCGCGTGAGGGAACCCGAACGATCGTTCGGCTGTTGTTCCCGATCAGGCGGGACAATTAGGCGAATGAGTACCGACGGCCCATCGACGGAGCCTCATCAGGCTTCAGATAGCGAGATCATGGCTGCCCGCCTGGCGGCCATCGTCGCCAATTCGGACGACGTCATCCTCTCCAAGACGCTCGAGGGCGTCATCACCTCCTGGAACGGCGGCGCCGAGCGGATCTTCGGCTACACCGCTGACGAGATGATCGGCCAGCACATCTCAAAGATCATCCCGCCCGAACTGATGGATGAAGAGAGAGAGATCATCGCCCGCCTCGCCCGCGGCGAACGCATCGAGCACTTCGAGACGATCCGCGTCGCCAAGGACGGCCGGCGCATTCATATCTCGCTCACCGTTTCGCCTTTGCGGGACTCGACCGGGCGCATTATCGGCGCCTCCAAGGTGGCGCGGGATATCAGCGATCGCAAACGCGCGGAAGAAACGCAGCGCCTGCTGATCGATGAGCTCAACCATCGCATCAAGAATACTCTGGCCACAGTGCAGGCGATCGCGACGCAAACCTTGCGGCGCGCTGCCAGCCCGGCCGATTTCGTCAACAGCTTCAACGGCCGCATCAAGGCGCTGGCGCGCGCCCACGGTTTGCTGACGGGAAGCTCGTTCCAGGGCGCACAACTCTCGGATCTCGTTCGTGAGCAGCTCTTGCTCGGCAACGAAGAAGATCAACGCATCTCGTGGAACGGAGCCGCCTTGGCGCTGGAGGCGCAATCGGCTTTGCACCTAGCACTGGTCCTGCATGAACTCGGCACCAACGCACGCAAGCATGGCGCGCTCTCAGTCGCCAGCGGGCGCGTCAGTGTCAGCTGGCAAGTTCAATCGAACAACGGGCGCAGTTTGCAGCTCATCTGGCGCGAATCCGGCGGCCCGCCTGTGAGCGCGCCAACGACGCAAGGTTTCGGTTCAACGCTGATCGAAAACAGTCTCCGCGCCTACAATGGCGATGTCACGCTGAGCTATGCAGAGACCGGTGTTGTCTGCGAGATCAATCTACCGCTTCCCGTGCTGCAACATCCGATTGGCGCGCTGGCGCGAGACGCCAACCAGCATGGCGCCCCGCAGTCGCAGCAACGCCACGGCCTGGAAGGCCGGCGCATCTTCGTCGTCGAAGACGAACCGCTCATCGGCATGGTGCTGACCGACTATCTGGAGGATGCGGGCTGCGAAATCGTGGGGCCTGTCCAAAGCGCAGACAAAGCTCTGGAAATGGCGGGCGCCGAAGCGATCGACGCGGCTCTTGTTGACGGCAATCTGGCGGGCCGCCGTGTCGATCAGATCGTCGGTGCTCTAAAGGCCCGGAAAATTCCCTTCGCGTTTGTCACCGGCTACGGGCGTGAGGCGCTGCCGCAGGGGTTTGACGATGCGCCGATCGTCGAAAAACCCTTCACGCAGGAGCAAGTCATCGGCGCGCTCGAGCGCCTGCTGAACAATGTCGTGCCCATACGCTCGGGACGGCGCGAGGGTTAGGCCCTCCTACCGCCGGCGGCGGGCTTCCATCTCATCTTGCTGTTGGACAATGCGCTCCCACGTCTGCGCATTCGAACGGAACGACTCGAGCTGGCTCCGCGCGAGTGATTCAAAGTCCGCCTGGTGCTGTGGCAAGTAGAAGTAGCTCGCAACCGGTTTGCGCGAGGCCACTTCCAAGAAGCGCTCGTGCCCGGCGACGGCTGCTTGCGCGGAGGCAAGATTCTCACGCGAGGTCGCACCATTGCTGATTTGCATGAACTGCACGCGCGCCACATCCCAGTAAGCGAATGGCAAATCCGGATCGATCCCGCGCGCTTCGTCGTAAAGCGCGATCGCCTCCTGGTTGGACTCCATGTTTCGCGCTGCGATCACCAGCATCGACGCATCCCGCCGCGAGCGGCCCACTTCGATCATCTGCGCCAGCAATTGGTCGCGCGTCAGGTGCAGGCGGCCAGTGTTGAAGTAGAGCTCAGCCGCATCGAGCTTGTTGGGCGCGTGGCGGCGATAGAGTTCCTCGATCGATTGCCAGGCCGCGTCATTGTCCCGCCGGACCATGTTGTGGATCCAAGCGTTGCGGAAGAAGTCCGCCGCCGAGCGTGGATTGCGCACGAGCTCGGATGACGAGGTGACATCGCGAATGGCGGTGGTGTCTTCGCGGATCGCAGTGACGTCCTCCTGGATCAGGCCGAGTTGCGTACCGATGCGCTCCGTCGCGGTTGTGCCCTGCCCAGCCAGCAGCAACAGAACAACGCCAACGCTCGCGAACAGCATGACGCGGAAGGCGTCGCACTCGCGGCACTGGACGGCGGCTTCTCGCGTCTCGTCCGGCGCATCCGCCGCAACGGCGCCGATGCGCCCGAAGCAGAACCAAGAGAGCAGACCCGCAAGGCCCACCGCCGGCCACACCAGGATGGTCGGCGACGCGATGTTGCCGAGGAAGCTGGCGAAGTCGCCCGCCAGCGAAACGATCCCGCCGACAACGGCGAAGAGCGGTCCGCGCTCAGGCCAGACCACGCGCCACAAAGTTCCCAGCTTCAAGATCGCCCCCGAGTCAGCCTCGCTCCGGTCATTAGTTCTCAAATGCAAGCTGAGTGAGTCAACGTTGACGCGACGCGACGAAGCGTGCCACGCACCGGTTCCATCGCGCTGAAGCGGAGGGCCCTAATGTCGATGCTGCAAGAGTTCCGTGAGTTCGCTCTGAAGGGCAACGTGGTTGATCTCGCCGTAGGCGTCGTCATCGGCGCGGCGTTCGGCACAATCGTGTCCTCGCTCGTCGACGATCTGGTCATGCCGCTGATCGGCGCCGTCACTGGCGGGTTGGATTTCTCGAATTACTTCCTGCCGCTTTCCGAGGCAGTTACCGCCACCACGCTCGACGCCGCGCGCGCGCAAGGCGCGGTGTTCGCGTATGGCAACTTCATCACCGCCGTCATCAAGTTCGCCATCATCGCCTGGGTGCTGTTCCTGGTGATCAAGGCGATGAACTCGATGAAGCGCAAGGAAGAGGCCAAGCCCGCGCCGGTCGCCGAGACGCCCGCCGACATCAAGCTGCTCACCGAAATCCGCGATCTTTTGAAGAAGTAGGCGCTCGCATCGGGGCGGTCGCCCTGCTAACGCGTC
>CAYUOC010000045.1:4764-8539 GCA_964446305.1 uncultured Terricaulis sp.
CCGCCCTTCTACCCGGTTGTGGATTACTTCCTGTTCGACGCGCAGATGCCCAAAGGGGGGCTCCCGGGCGGCAATGCGCTCCCGTTTGACTGGCAGGTCATGGCCGGGGCGCAGCTCGGCCGACCGTGGTTTCTGGCCGGGGGGCTGAACCCCAGCAACGTCAAAGAAGCGATTCAGGTATCCGGCGCCGACCTTGTGGACGTGTCCTCTGGCGTGGAAAAAGCTCCGGGCCTAAAGGACCCCCACCTGATCGCCCAATTCTTGGCGGCTGCGGAAGTATAAAACCCTCCCCCATGGACGCGCGCCGCAACTGGCAGGAGCTACCCGACGCCGAGGGCCGGTTTGGCCCGTACGGCGGCCGCTTCGTGGCCGAGACTTTGATGCCGCTGGTCCTCGATCTGGAGCGCGCCTACCGCGCCGCGCAGGCCGATCCGGCGTTCGCGGCGACGATGGCGGATTTCTGGACCCATTATGTGGGCCGGCCCTCGCCTCTATATTTCGCCGAGCGCCTGACCGAACATCACGGCGGCGCCAAAATCTACTTCAAGCGCGACGAGCTCAATCACACCGGCGCGCACAAGATCAACAACTGCCTCGGCCAAGTGCTGCTCGCGTTGCGCATGGGCAAGACGCGGATCATCGCTGAGACCGGCGCAGGCCAACACGGTGTCGCGACGGCGACAGTGTGTGCGCGCTTGGGCTTACCGTGCGTCGTGTTCATGGGCGCGACGGATATTGAGCGGCAGAAGCCGAACGTGTTCCGCATGAAGCTGCTCGGCGCTGAAGTGCGGCCCGTCACGAGCGGCGCGGCGACGCTGAAAGACGCAATGAACGAAGCGCTCCGCGATTGGGTCACCAATGTCGCAGACACGTTCTACTGCATCGGCACCGCGGCTGGCCCGCACCCCTATCCAGAAATGGTGCGCGAGTTTCAAAGCGTGATCGGCCGCGAAGCGCGCGAACAAATCCTCGAACGCGAAGGCCGTTTGCCGGATGCGGTGATGGCGTGCATCGGCGGCGGCTCGAACGCGATCGGCCTGTTTCATCCGTTTATCGCTGACGAGAGCGTGCGCTTGATCGGCGTCGAGGCGGCGGGCCGCGGCATCGACGATCGCTTCGAGCATAGCGCCGCGATCAATGGCGGACGGCCAGGCGTGCTGCACGGCAACCGGACCTATTTGCTGCAGAACGAAGACGGCCAAATCCTCGAAGGCCATTCGATCAGCGCCGGCCTCGACTATCCGGGCGTCGGTCCCGAACATTCGTATCTGGCTGACATCGGCCGCGCCCAATATCTCAGCGCCACTGACGACGAGGCGCTGGAAGCGTTCAAATTATGCGCGCGGCTTGAGGGCATTCTACCGGCGTTGGAACCGTCTCATGCGTTGGCGCGTGTTGGAGATGTGGCGCGCGAGATCGGCAAGGATGGCTTGCTCGTCATGAACCTCTGCGGGCGCGGGGATAAGGACGTGTTCACTGTCGCGGACGCGCTAGGAGTGGAACTGTGAAACTCACCAAGACAATCACCGCGCTTTGTTTGGCCGCCGCGCTCGCAACCCCGGCACTGGCGCAAGAAACCGTCGCGCCAGAGCGGCTGCTGCCGGATTCGCTGAATCTCGAGATCGTCGACGGCTCGATCGTTCCCGAGGACTGCCATTATCCGTCGTCGATCAGTGATGCGGCGCGCTTCGAAATCGCCTGCGTGACCATGCCTCGTATCATCGGCGCCGATGTCAGCTCCCAATATATTGGCCAACTCGGCCAACAAGGTTGGCGCCAGGGTTCGTATGTGCCCGGTGGCATGACGGCTGTGCGTACGGATGAAAACAACTGCCGCCGCGTGCTGAACATCTTTCCGAGCGATTACCCGCCGAGCGAGGAGAACTCGCAGGTGACGGTGCTCTGGTTCGCGCTTGATCGCACGCCGCGTTGCAACGGGACGCAGCCGGGTTGAGCACCCGCCTCGCCTCCCGCTTTGCTGCACTGAAACGCGAAGGCCGCGCTGGGCTTGTCGCATATGTGATGGCGTCTGACCCGGATCACGAAACCTGTTTCGAGATTTTGCGCGGGCTTCCGGGCGCGGGCGCGGATGTCATCGAACTCGGCTTCCCGTTCACCGATCCTATGGCGGACGGGCCCAGCATTCAGAAAGCCGCACTGCGTGCGTTGAAGGCTGGCGGTTCGCTAAGGCAAACACTCGACCTCGCGCGGCGCTTTCGCGAGACGAACGCAGACACACCGCTCATTCTCATGGGCTACGCCAATCCGATCGAGAGCATGGGCTATGAGGCGTTCGCGCAAGCCATGCATGCCTCCGGCGCCGATGGCGCGATCATTGTCGATCTGCCGCCCGAGGAAGACGCGCCCCTCCGCGCCGCGTTCGACGCCAACGGCCTTTCCATCATCCGCCTGGCGACGCCAACGACGGATGATAACCGTTTAACCAAGGTGCTCGCGGGCGCCTCGGGCTTCCTATATTATGTCTCCGTGGCTGGGGTCACAGGCGCAAACGCCGCGACCTCCGCCCAGGTGCGCTCGGCGGTGGAAAGACTGAAGCGCGCCACCACCCTCCCCATCGCCGTCGGTTTTGGGGTCCGTGAGCCGGAAGCGGCTCGCGCTATTGCGAAATCCGCGGACGCCGTCGTCGTCGGCTCCGCTTTTGTGGACGAAATTGCCGCCGGGCCAGCGCCCCAAGCGGTTGAACGCGTCTTGCGCAAGGTCGCTCAATTGAGCGAAGCTGTGCGATCAGCGCGTGAACTTGAAGGAACACCCGCATGAACTGGCTGTCGAATTTCGCGCGGCCCGGCTTGTCGAAGAAGAAGCCGGAAGACGCGCGCGAGACGCCCGACAATCTCTGGATCAAGGATCCGCTTTCGGGCGAGCTTATCTATCGCGCCGAATTGGAAGCGGCGGACTGGGTAACGCCGTCTAAATTCCACATGCGCATCGGGCCCGATGCCCGCTTCAAGATCATGTTCGACGATCAAGCGTGGCAGATCATCCCGCTGCCGAAAGTCGCCGCCGATCCGCTGAAGTTTAAGGACGACAAAAAGTACGCCGACCGTCTGAAGGCGGCGCGCGCCAAAGTGCATCGCGAAGACTGCATGGCGGCCGGCTATGGCCGCATCGGCGGCGCGCACGCTGTCGTGCTCGTGCAGGATTTCGAATTCATGGGCGGCTCGCTAGGCATGGCTGCCGGCGAAGCCTTCATCGCGGCGGCTGAAGCGGCTGTGCGCCGCAAGGCGGCGATGATCATGGTGACCTCGTCCGGCGGCGCGCGCATGCAGGAAGGCATCCTCTCGCTGATGCAGATGCCGCGCACGACTTTGGCGATCCAGATGCTGCGCGAGGCTGGCCTGCCCTACATCGTGGTGCTGGCCGATCCGACGACGGGCGGTGTGACCGCGAGCTATGCGATGCTCGGCGATGTCCACATTGCAGAGCCTGGCGCGCTGATTGGCTTCGCCGGCCCACGCGTAATCGAGCAAACCATTCGCCAGAAATTGCCGGAGGGCTTCCAGCGGTCCGAGTATCTCTTGGACAAGGGCATGGTCGACATGGTCGTCGATCGCCGCCAGCTGAAGACGACAATCGCGACTTTGCTTTCGGTGCTGATGCACAAGCGCGCCGCCGTGCAGGGCGATAGCGAGACCATCGAGCTAAGCGAACTTGCCGCTGACGAAGGGGCGTCAAAAGGCAAGCGCAAAGCCGGCAAGCAACAGCCGACCGCTAAAGCCGCGGAGTAACGTCACCCATTCCCGGATTGCCGAAGGCA
>CAYUOC010000045.1:8639-14410 GCA_964446305.1 uncultured Terricaulis sp.
CGCGTTTATGGGTCCCGGACTCGCCGCTGCGCGCCGATCCGGGAATGGGTATTGTGGAAGACATCGTTCAACAGAGATTCGAAGAGCTGTTCGGCCCGGAGTTCGGGCATGGCAAGCCGTTCGACCTCAGCCTGCTCCGTAGTGCGCTCGAAGCGCTGGGCTCGCCGCAGCGGTCGCTGCCGCCGGTCATTCACGTCGCCGGCACCAATGGTAAGGGCTCAACGATTGCGTTCATGGCCGCGATTGTCGAAGCGGCGGGCTTCCGGGCGCACGCTTTCACCAAGCCGCACCTATTTCAGCTGAACGAACGCTTTCTCGTCTCAAACCGGTTCGCCGATGATCGCGCGCTGCTCGAAGCCGTGGAGGATGTCGCTCGCGTGGAGCCCCGGCTGACGCAGTTCGATGCACAGGTAGCGGCGGCGCTGCTGCTGTTCCGCGAACATCGCGCCGACATCGCGTTCATCGAAACCGGCATGGGCGGCCGCGACGACTCCACCAATGTCCTCCGAAGCCCCGTCGCAACCGTGATCACCCCGATTGGGCTGGATCATCAGGATGCGCTCGGCGACACGCTGGCAGAGATCGCGGCGCACAAGGCCGGCATTTTTCAAGCTGGAACGCCGGCGATCGTCGCGCGGCAGGCGCCGGAAGCGATGGAGGTTATCGAGGCGCATGCAGATGCCGTCGGCGCCCCGCTCCATCGCTGCGGCGTTGAGTGGGACGCGTATGCGAGCCATGGCAGGCTCGTTGTGCAGACCGAAACGCGCGCATTGGATTTGACGCTTCCAGCACTCCAGGGGCGGCACCAAATCGACAATGCCGGCCTCGCTTGCGCCGCGCTGTTGCTGTGCGGCGCTATCGCGCTCGATGATGCGGAGATCGCCGCCGGCGTCGCTAATGCGCAATGGCCGGCGCGGCTTCAGCCGCTCACGCGCGGCGCCTTCAGTGCGCCGGTGCGCGCTGTCGGCGGCGAGGTTTGGGTCGATGCTGGCCACAATGCCGACGCGGCAACGGCGCTCGCGCGCGCACTCAACGATATGAAGGCCCGGCGCGGCGGCGAGAGCACGGTGATCGTCGGCCTGCGCAAGCGCAAGGACGCGGCGGCGTTCATCGGCGCAATTGCGCGCGGCGCCGATCGCATCATCGCCGTGCCGTTGAGCGAAGATCACATCGCCCCGCATCACATTGCTTCACTCGCGCATCAGCTCGACACGCCTGCGCGCACGGCAGCGTCGCTTGCCGCCGCCATGCAAAACGCGGCGCAGTTGCCTGCGCCGCGTGTGCTGATCTGTGGTTCGTTCTTGCTGGCCGCCGAAGCGCTGGCGGCGGAGAGCGCCTAGACGCTCTCGTTCAGCCACTCGACGATCTTCGACTTCGGCATGGCCCCGACTTTCGTCGACGCAACCTTGCCGTCCTTGAACACCATCAGCGTCGGGATGCCGCGCACGCCGTACTTGCCGGGCGTCATCGGATTATCATCAATGTTGAGCTTCACGACCTGAACACGATCGCCCATTTCGTTGGCGATCTCCTCGAGCGCCGGGCCGATCTGCTTGCACGGGCCGCACCATTCCGCCCAGAAGTCCACGAGCACCGGGCGGCCGGATTTCAGCACGTCGGCATCGAAACTATCGTCGGAAACTTTGGTGGTGGCCACGGGATTTGCTCCTTCGGAACCGTGAAATTGTCCATGCGATGTAGGGTGAGCCGGTTAAGGATTCAACCTCAGGCGAACGTAGCGAAAACATCGTCCAAGCGCCTATCCGGCAGCTCCATCAGATGGGGCTTTTCCGTCCACAGTAGAGCGCAGGACACGGTTTTCATGGGGAAGATCGTCCGCAGCACTTCGCGGTAAAGCGCGAGTTGCATGACGTAGGAATCGGGCGCCGCGGCGGCATCCGTCGGCGCCGGACGATCGGTTTTGAAGTCGAGCACGATCACGCGGTCGTGCTCGACGGCCAAACGATCGACGACGCCGCGAATGGCTTTGCCTTTTACCACGCCAATGATCGGCGCTTCGGCGCGGCTGGTTGGTGAGAAGACGGCGGCAAAGCGCGCATCGTTGATCACGCTCAGCGCTTCTTGCGCGAACGTCCCGGCTTCAACGTCCTCGACACCTTGGCGCGTCAACCACGCAAGCGCTGCAGCTTCGCGTTTCTCCGGCGCAAGCTCGGGCAGGCGTTCGAGCAGCCCGTGAATGAGACGGCCACGGCGGAAGCGCTTCTGGCCATCGCCGCGCGGTGAGAACAATGCTGGATCGATGCGATGCAGGCGTGACGGCGCGGCGATCTCTATGCGCGCGGCGCCGGGAACGGGCGTATGCGCCCATTTCGGCAAAATAATCTGCCGTCGCGGCGTTTGCGCCTGCGCATCGGCGATTTTCGGCTTGCCGAGACGTAGGCCTTCGCCAAACGGCGTCTCGATCTTTTCCGCGCCGAGATTGCTCAGCGCCAGCTCGACGTTCTCGCGCCAGCTCACGTTCGGCGCCTCGCCGCCCTTCCATTGCGGACCACAGACGATGAGCCGATCGCGCGCGCGGGTCATGGCGACATAGAGCAACCTCCAATGTTCGCCGAGCATGCGCTCCTTGTGAGCGGCGCGGGCTTCGGCGCACGGCTCGTCGTCGCCCTTGGCGCTGAACGAGACGAAAGGTCCGTCGTCATTGTCGAACAACAGGCCGTTGTCGGGCGCGTCGCCAACATCGCCGGTAGAGTCCGGCAGGATCACGACAGGCGCTTCGAGACCCTTAGCGCCGTGGACGGTCATCACACGAATAGCGCCGGTTTCGGCCTCCAGCTCGCGCTTAATCTGTTGCGCATCGAGCTCAATATCGAAGAGGAACCGCTGCAATGTCGGCGCGACGTGATGCGGCAGCTTCAGCGCGCGTTGCAGCAGCTCTTCGAGCGGATCACGCGTCTCAGGGCCGAGGCGTGCGAAGATGCGCGCCCATCCGGACCTGCCGTCGTGCGTTGTCTCCAGGGCCCAGCTCAGGAATGCGAATGGGTCGGCGCCGCGGCGCGCGGTGAGATCGTGGACGAAGGTTTGAGCGTGCGCGTACTTCGCTTCGGTGCTGGCCTGGAGGCGATCTATCAGACGCTCCCCGCCGCGATCGTGGGCGAGCGGGAAAATGTCTTCGTCGTCGCTGGTGAGATTGCACCAGGGGCCCTTCAGGACGCAGGCGAGCGAAAGATCATCGGCGGGATCGAGCGCGACTTGCATGAGCGCCAAGCAGTCCTGCACAGCCAGTTCATCGCGCAGCACCATGCGATCGGCGCCGGCCACCGGGAGCTTCTCGCGCTTAAACGCTTTGATCAGCTCGCGGAACATGGCGCCGCGCTTGCGCACAAGTGCGAGCACATCGCCCGCACGCATCGGGCGGCGCGCCCCCTTCTCCCACACCGCCTCACGCGCTTCGATCATCGCTTTGACATGCTTGGCAATGCGCTTGGCGAGCACGACGTGAGCGCTGCTTTCGCGCTCCATATCCATCGGTGCGTCCCACGGCTCGGCGTCCGCGATCACGGGCTTCGGCGTGAGCGGCCAGACTTCGACGACGCCGCCTTCATTGGCGCGCGCGGCAAGGTGCACGGTGACGTCGTGCTGCCCGGGGCCAGCGACAAGCGGCTTGCCTTTCATGGTCTCATCGACAGCGCGCAGAATTTCCGGCGATGAACGGAACGAGGTTCGCAGTTCCGGCGCTTCGAACTTCTTGCCCGCCGTGTGTACGCGGCCGGAGAGGTTTTGTGATTCCGCAAGGAACCGCTCCGGGTCGGCGCCTTGAAAGGCGTAGATGCTCTGCTTTGGATCGCCGACCGAGAAGACCGTGCGCTCCTTCTCGCGCGCGCCGAGGCCGGCGAAGAATTCGTTCTGCAGCGGTGTGATCAGATCCCATTGCGCAGGGCTCGTGTCTTGGCCTTCATCAATCAGGATGTGGTCGAGGCCGCCGTCGAGCTTATAGAGTACCCACGGCGCGGCCTCGGAACGCTGCAGCAATGCCTGCGCGTGTTCGATGAGATCGTCGAAGTCGAGAACGCCTGCGCGGGTCTTGGCGCTGCCGTAGGCCTCATCGAGCTTGAGCGCCAGCGCCAGCGCCGCGACCGCATCTTCGGCGCGCTCGATGGCGTTGAGCGTGTCGCGCGCTTCCTCCGTCGCTTCAGCGAAGCTGCGGACGACGGGCTCAAGCCAAGGATGCGCCTTCTGCGTCGCGCCGGTGACGAAGCTGGCGCGGAGCTTTCCCTCGCCTGTCAGGGCAAAGCCGAAGCACGCGAGCATGGTGGCGGCGTGGTCGTTAGCCTCAACGCAATCGAGCACAGCGCGGAGGCGTTCGCCGGCTTTGCAATCATTGACGCTGCCTTCGCAAAGCGCATTCGCGGCGTCGCGCAACTCGCTCCAACGCCAGCGCGCCAGGAAAGTGCGCGTGTAGTCCTCGGCGTTCTGCGTGACGCCGTGGCGTTCGCGGAGCTTTTGGGCGGCGAACAGCTCGCCTTGGTGTTTCTGCGCGAAGCGATGGAATTCGGCGCGGCGCAGGGCGAGCCGATCAAGCAAGCCTTCGAGATGATCGCTGTAGAGACGCCTGGCGAACCGCCGGAAGGCGTCGCGCTGGCCGCCGTCGGAAAGCGCGGCTTTGGCGCGGGCGTCGCCGAGCAACGCAGCCGAGCGCGCTTCGTCGGCGATGTCGAAACCAGGTGGCACGTTGGCTTCGAGTGGGAAGCGCGCGAGCAGGCGTTCGCAAAATGCGTGAATGGTTTGGATTTTAAGGCCGCCGGGCGTCTCCAGCGCTTGTGCGAAAAGCGCGCGGGCGCGCGGAAGGTCCGCAGCGTTGGCGCCGAGTTTCTCTAGCTCTGCGGCGAGACTCTTGTCGTCAGCAACGCACCAACCGCCAAGGCGCTCGAACAGCCGGCGCTGCATCTCAGCGGCCGCGGCTTTCGTATAGGTGATGCAAAGGAACGCCGAAGGCTTCGAGCCTTCCAGCAAGAGCCGCGCGATGCGATCCACCAGCACTTTGGTTTTGCCGGAGCCCGCGTTCGCGGTGACGAACACGGAGACGTGCGGGTGCGCGGCCTGCCCTTGGGCGCGTGTAGCTTCGGCGACGGCGTCGATGGGGACGGTCATTCGTCACCCACTTCGTCGGCCCACTCCTTGCGCCGCGCGAGCAGATCGTACTCGTCGTACGGCTTCAAGAATTGCACGCGTGGCTTGGAATAGAAGGCTTGATCGGCGTTCGCGTAGCGCGCGAGCAGGCTGCGCAATGACGCCATCGCCTTCTCCGCGGCGAGCACGGGGCCGCCTTCCGCATCCACTTCCCGCGGTGCGGGCTTGGAGCCGCCGAATTGCCAGTAAATCAGCTCGGTCGGCGTCGCTTTCGGCACGCCCTCGATCGAGCCCGACATCAGCATTGCGGACTCAAGCAAAAGCTGCGGACTCAGGCCGCTATTGACTTGGTCGTTGCTCGGCGGCGTGCCGGTCTTGAAGTCAAGAATAGCGACGTGATCGGGGCCGATCTCGATACGGTCGGCAATTCCGGTGAGGGTGACGCCATCGACGGGCATCTTGCCGTACTTTTCGCGATAGATGACTGCGCCGCGTGCGCTGCGCTCAGCGAACCAAGCGACGAGAGCGGAAATCGAAGTAAGCAAGCGTTCGCGATCGGCGGCGCGGCGTTCAGGCGCAATGCCGTGCCAGCGCAATTCTTCGTCGAGCAAGCGCGAGAGCTCGGCAGGATCGCTGCCGTCGCCGAAGCGTTCGATGGCGCGGTGAACGGCGGTGCCGCG
>CAYUOC010000045.1:14510-18927 GCA_964446305.1 uncultured Terricaulis sp.
CTTCAGACGCCACAGCCAACGTGATGCGAGCGTCGGCGAGCCTTCGCGGCGGAGCGAACGCGTGAGCACGACATTCGGCGCGTTGGCGAGCTGCGCGAAATCGTGCGCGGCGAGGCCAATGCGAGCGTCTTGCGAGGGAAGCCCAAGCTTCTCGCGCATGACGCGGGAGAGAAACGGATCTTGCGCTGGTGGCGTGGGCCAAACGCCTTCGTTGAGGCCAGCGAGGATCATCAGATCGCGGCGCTGCAAGCGCGCTTCGAGCAGGCCCCAGATGGCGACGCGCGCGTCGCCGGAGGATTGCACCGGCGCGATCTGGTGGTCATCCATCAGGCGCAGCAACACGCGCGGCGCGGCGTGCGCGGCGATGAGGCCAAGCTCTGCGCCGAACTGGTTGGCTTCACGCAGCAGACGCGACGCGCCCTCGCCGTCGCGGCCTTGCCAGACATCGTACTTGGTGAGGCTTTCCGCGGATTGGCTGAGCGCGTCGGCGAAGGCAGCGAGAGTGACCTCCTTCTGAGACATGATGGTCATCAGCGGCTTCAGCGCATTTGCAATGGCCTCGACGATCGCGCGGGCGCGCGGCCAGTTCTTCACTTGGTCATCCGGATCGCGTTCACCGAGATTGGCGAGATCCGCAAGTGAGTCATGGCGGCGGGCGCCGCGCAGGCCTTCGTGCTCGAGGATGGTGTAGCCGTAGGCATCGCTGGCGACGCCTACGCGCGGGTGCTTCAGCATTGCGGCGAGCGCGACGGGCTCGGCGGGATCGTGCGCGAGTTCGCAGAGCAATGCGATCAAGCGGCCAGCGTCGGTCTCGCGCAGCGGCGAGCCGTGCGAGACGCTGGGCTCGATGCCCCAACGCGCAAGCTTGGCTTCGATGCGGCGCGCGAGGCCGGCGTCGGGCGTGACGACGGCGGCGTTTCCGGCAGGCTCTTCGAGCTTTTCGCGCAACATGAGCGCGATGGCGGTGGCTTCTTCGTCTTCGGTGGCGGCTTCAAGGAGGCGCAGGCCGCTCGCGCCCTGTTTCACGAACGCTTCGCCGCCAATGGCAGCGAGACGCGCGATCCAGTCGGCGGTTTTTTCTGCCGGCGCCAATGCTTCGCGCATCAACACCCGGCGGGCGCGACCCTTTTCGTCCTCGAACTTCAACATGGGCACTTGGTGACGCTCAACGCCAAGCGCGGCGAGCGTGTGCTTCAGCGCATATTGCGGGTGCTGATCGCCGATCAGGCGCCAGCTGTCGTTGTCGAGATCGACATCGATGTTCGGGAGAACGACAACGCCTTTCGGCAAACGCGAAACGACCTTCATCAGCTCGCGCGTCGTCGCTTGCGAGCCGGTGGAGCCGGCGATGATGATCGGGCGTTTCGGCGGATCGGCCTTCCACCGCGCGGCAAGTGCGTGGCGCAAAGCCGCGCCGTGTTCGGCAGGATCGCTGACGCCCTGCTCTTTCAGGTGCGCGGGCCAGAAGGTGGCGATGATGTCGAGGAAATCAGCGGAGCTGGCCCAATGACGCGCGAGATCGATTTCTTCGACGAGCTTTGGGAGCTTCTTCCAATCGACTTTCACGACCGTCGCGGCGCTATCGAGCAGTTTGCCGAGTTCATCGGCCAACGCGATGGCGCGCGCGGGATCGTCGACGCCATTCTCCGCCACCGAGCGCCGGCGGATGAGCGAAGCGAGTTGCATGCGCCGCTGCATCTTGTCGATCGGCGGCAGAATGTCGGCGCTGATCGGATCGGCACCCCAAATATCGGGATCGTCATCAGCGTGCGGATCGCCGAGTGGGCGGATCGTCGGCAACAGCGCCGCGCCGCTGAGGCGATGCGCGAACGCATCGATGAGCCCGCGCGCTGATCGGCGGTTCGGCAACAGCACCAACGCATCAGCGAGCGCGAAGGGATCGTCGTCGCGCTTCAACGCGGCGATCATCGCTTCGGCCAGGAGATCAAGAAATGGCTCGGACGCCGGGATTGCGCGTAGCCGCGGCGCCGGGCCGCCGAACAGAGGTTCGGGCAGCCCGAGCGAAAGCGAGCTCACGCCGCCCTCGCCAATCGCGCTTCCGCTTGTTCGCGCGCTTGTGGGTCGCCGACATGCATCCAGAAGCCGCCTAGCGGCGCGCCGTGGAGACGGCCCTCACTTTGCAGGCGCCGCCAGATGCGCGTGAAGCTGAACGGTTCAAGTGGCTCTTCGTCGACGATGCGCGGATCGATGATCTGAGCGCCCATATAGGCCCACGGTGAACTCGGCGCGTCATCGCGGAAATTGAGCGCGCCGGTTTCGTCCATGAAGAAATCGCCGGCTCCTTCAAATCCCAGGCATTGATCCATCTGCGCGAGCATCAGCTTGGCGCCGCTCTTGGCGGGGTTAAAACTATAGGCGAGCCGCGCAAGCGCCGAGCCGTTCCACTCCTCCCAAACGCTATCGATATTGCAGACGATGATGGGATCATCGCCGAGCAGAGGCCGCGCCTGGCGAACGCCGCCGCCAGTTTCCATGAGCTGGGCGCGTTCGTCGGAAATAACGATCTCAATGTCGGTGCGACGCTGCAGATGCGCTTCGAGCAAATCCGCAAAAGCATGCACGTTCACTACCGCACGCTTCACGCCGGCGGCGACGAGGCGATCGAGGTTGTGATCGATCAGCGCTTTGCCGCCGACGGTGACGAGCGCTTTGCAGCGATCGTTCGTGAGCGGGCGCATGCGGGTGCCGAGACCCGCCGCGAGCACCATGGCTGTATGCGGGATCAAGCCGCCTTCTCCAGATAGGGACGCGCAACGCTTTCAACGAAGTCCCGCGCATCGGCGAGCGACGGATGCTCCAAAGTGCGACCAAGGTGGCCCCACATGCGCGGCATAAAGGCCAGGTAACGCGGCTTGTTATCGCGCGAGGTCAGACGCGAGAAAATGCCGAGGATGCGCATCGTGTTGATGGCGCCAAGCACGGCAAGTTCGCGCTGGAATTCGACGTCGCTGTTGCCGGACGCTTCAAGATAAGCCCGGACCGCAGCTTCGTGCGCGGCTGGACTCACATCGCGGCGTGCGTCGTGCAAGAGCATGGAGAAGTCCCAGCCGCGCCAGCCACGGATGGCGTCCTGGAAATCGAGCAAGCCGACGCGCTGCAGGCCATCGCGGTTCGGCAGCCAGAGCAGATTTTCGGCGTGATAGTCGCGGATGGTGAAGGCGCGCGGAAAGCCAAGGGCTTTCACGATCAACGAGTCGCGAATCTTTTCCCAACGCACGCGGGCGGCGTCATCAATGCGGACGTCAGCGGCGCGCGGGAGCCATTCGACGAACAAGTCCGCATTCACTTCGAGCGCGAGCGCGTCGTAATCGAGCAACGGCCACGCGGCATTGCCGGCGCCCTGCAGGCGCATCGGCGCGGGCGGCGAGGTATGCACATGCGCGAGAACACGCGCGGCTTCTTCGTAGAGCGCGATTTCGTCGGTGCCTTGCGGGATGACATTGGCGAACAGATCGTCGCCCAGATCTTCGATCACCGCATAACCAGCTTCGCAATCGGCGCCGTAAATCTTCGGAGGCGCGAGGCCGATGCTTTCGAGATAGTTCGCGACCGCGACAAATGCTTCGACACGCGACGCCGCCAAGCGCGCCGTCGCATTCCATCCCATCTTGCGGCGCTCGGCCGGCGTCGCGCCCGGCGGGCACGGCTTGCTCTCCGCACTCGGCGGCGCGTCCATCAGCATGGCCTTGCGATCACCGAGTTGCAGGCGCTCGTAGCGGCGCGTCGAAGCGTCCGCCGCCAGAGGCGTGCGCGTTGCGCCGGTAAACCCGGTCTCCGCCAACAGGCGTGCGAGCGCTTCAGATCGATCCAAGCCTTGCTCTCCATGCGCCGTGAGCGGTGAGAGCGGCTGTGCGGCCCTCGCCTTCCGGCTTCAATTCCACATCGAGACGATCGGCCGGCAGCTGCGCGCCCAATCGTTCCGGCCATTCAATCAAACAGGCGGCGCTCGCGAACGCGTCCTCCAGGCCGAGCTCCCAGGCGTCGTCCGGCTGCTTCAGCCGGTAGAGGTCGACATGCCAGAGTTCGCCACGTTCGCCATCATAGGTCTGGACCAGGGTGTAAGTGGGGCTGGGGGCTTCCTCGGGGTGGCCCGTCCAAGCCTCGATCGCGCCGCGCGCCAGTGTGGTTTTGCCGGCGCCCAGATTGCCCCTGAGGCAGACGACGTCCCCCGGACCGATCCGCTCTCCCAGCCTGCGGCCGAACGCAAGCGTCGCCATGGCGTCCGGTAGCGCTATGGCGCGCGAATCGGGGGCGGTTTGGATGCTCAAGAGGCGAAATTGCCCTTCAGGCAGCGCGGCATCAAGGGCGGCTTGCGTGCGCGCCGCAGAGGCTTCAAAGACTAACCCGCTGTGAGTACGGGTGAAATCAGACGCATCATCATCATCGGCGCCGGCCA
>CAYUOC010000045.1:19027-24126 GCA_964446305.1 uncultured Terricaulis sp.
GGCGCCAAGCTCGTCGTCATCGGCGCGGGCTACATTGGTTTGGAAGTCGCGGCGGTGGCGCGACAATGCGGGCTCGAAGTTACGGTGCTCGAGACGGCGGTGCGTCCGTTGGCGCGGGTCACCAGCCCCGAAGTAGCCGGCTTCTTCCTGGACGAGCACACGCGCCAAGGCGTGCGCTTTGTGCTTGGCGGACAATGCGCGGTGATCAAGGGCTCTGATCGCGCAACCGGCGTTGGCCTCACGGACGGCGCGGAGCTCCCTGCTGACCTGGTGATCTCGGGTATCGGCGTAACGCCCGACGTCGCCATCGCCGAGCAATGCGGGCTGACGGTGAATAACGGCATCGTCACCGATCGCCATTGCCGCACCTCAGACCCGAATATCTTCGCCATCGGCGATTGCGCGGCGCGGCCGATGGTTCATTACGAGGGCCGGATCGCGCGGCTGGAAAGCGTCCACAACGCCGTGGAAGGCGCGAAAATCGTCGCGGCGGTTCTGACCGGGGGCAAAGAGCATACCGAGGAAGCGCCCTGGTTCTGGTCGGATCAATACGACCTCAAACTGCAGATCGCGGGCCTCTTCAACGGCTACGACCACGTTGTCTTCCGTGGCGTCATGGCTGACCGGGCCTTTGCGGCGTTCTACTACAAGGGTGACAAGCTGATCGCCGTTGATGCGGTGAACCGGCCGGCGGAGTATCTGGGCGCAAAAATGTTGATCCAGACCAATCGGACACTCCCGCCGAATGTTATTGAAGATATGTCGCGGCCGATGAAGGAACTGGTCGCGAGCGCGCGCTGAGGATTGAAATGCCGAAGATCACTTACATCGAACACAACGGCAAAGAGCATGTCGTCGAGGCGCCCGTCGGACAGACGGTGATGGAAGCGGCGGTGAAGCACGCCGTTCCGGGCATCGATGCCGATTGCGGCGGCGCGTGCGCATGCGCGACGTGCCATGTATATGTGGATCCGGAGTGGCTTTCGAAGACAGGCGAACAGAACTCGATGGAGCAATCCATGCTCGATTTCGCCAATGATGTCGAAGACAACTCCCGCCTCTCCTGCCAGATCAAGGTGAGCGCCGAGCTTGATGGCCTCGTCGTGCGGTTGCCGAAGAGCCAACACTGACGCTGGGCTGAACCAGCGATCGTCCGTCAGTACGCGCGCAAAAAAGCGCCGCAGCTTGTGGCTGCGGCGCTGAGTTTGGCACTTCGGGTTCGTACTTAGGATTGACTGCCGCCGTTCATGCGGCGGGCGATCTCATTCTGCTGAACGCGCTGGTTGGACGCATTGCGCGCCGACTTGTAGAGCGCGTCAAGGAACGCCTCGTCCCATTGCGTCAACGCGGCCGGGCCGCTGGCGTTGACCTGCGTACCCTCAAACAGGTTGAGGATCGTCGGATACTCGGCCGTCGCGGCGTGTGGATTGATCTGAGCCAAAGCAACGAGCGCCACATAATCGGCGAGCGAGGCAAGCTGCACGCCCTGCACGCGGCGCGCATCGATGATGACGATGGCTTGCATCAAGTCTTCACGGGTATTGCCGCTTAAGCGCGAGCCGTTCGAGCGGACCGCCGGTGCGTTTTCCAAGCCGCCGCGCGAGGCGTCGCCCGCGAGAGACATGCCGTCGGCGCCGAAGGTTTCGGAGACATGCCACCAGCGCACGGCGCGGGGCGTGCTCAAGAAGTCATCGAGCGCTTGCTGGCCGAGCGTGGAGACGCCGTTGGACTGAAAATAGGCGAACAAGGTGCGGTCTTGCTCGAAGAGCTGGCGCGCGAAGGTGTCGGACTCGCCGGTCACGAAAATGGCGACGTTTGGAACGCAGCCCGGGCCGCCTGGTTGCAGGCCAACGGCCGCGGCGCGCTGGGCGATGCGATCGGCGAGGAATTGCGCTTGCCGGGCCGGCATGCCGGCGACGCTGGTGCAAACCATGGCGTCCCAACGCGGCAACTGATCGGCCATCGGCGAAATCGCCGCGAGCTGCTGAACGAAGGATTGCGTCTGTTCAGGACGCACGCCGGTGATGACAATGTCGGGCGCGGTCTGCGCAAGCGCACCCGGCAGCGGCGCAAGCAGGAAAAAACTAAGCGCGGTGGCTAAGCGGCGCATCTTCGGATCAAACATGAGGACTCCTCCCTCTCGCATCTGAGGACTTAGATGCCGCCCACGCCATATACGGATGCGTGATGTACGGAGTTCGCGATGAGCGCGCTGCTAGACACGACGAACCGAAGCAGATTGAGGTCGCTTTGTGGCGTTGCGCGCCGATTTCGGTGTTGTGGGAGCGGCCTCAGGCGTTAGGACTACGCGCATGTCTTCCCAGGTGCAGCGCAAACTCACGACGATTCTCGCGGCTGACGCGGATGGTTACAGCCGTGTGATGGAAGCCGACGAAGTCGGGACGCTCGGCGCCCTGCGGGCCGCGCGCAGCGTCTTCTCGCGCTTCATAGAGCGCCATCATGGGCGGATCGCCAACACCGCCGGTGACGGGCTGATCGCGGAATTTCCCTCCGTGGTCGAGGCCGTGCAATGCGCCATCGAAGTTCAGCGCGAACTGGCGGCGGACGCTCAAAGCGGATTGCGCTTCAGGATCGGCGTGCATCTCGGCGACGTGCTGGTCGATGGCGACGATTTGCTTGGCGAAGGCGTGAACCTCGCGGCGCGTCTGCAGAGCATGGCCGAGCCCGGCGGCATCCTGATTTCGCAACAGGTCTACGACCAAGTGCAAAAGAAGCTTTCGGTTGGCTTCGAGTATCTCGGCGAAAAGCGGCCGAAGAATTTCGAAGAGAGCGTCGGCGTTTACAGCGTCGCTTCGATGGGCGGCGGCGAGACCCGCACCGTGCGCACGAGCGACCGCACCGCCAGCAAAGCGAAGCCAAAGAACTCATGGAGCAAGCTCATCGGCTCCGCCAAGCGCTACGCCGCAATACTTGCGATCCTGGTCGTGCTCAATCTGGTGCTGGGCGAACCCTATTGGGTCCAATGGCCAGCGCTCGGCATGGCGCTGCTCCTCGCTTTCCGCGCTGTGCCTCTGATCGGGCGGAGTGATTAGGAGAATTCGGCTGCAGCAATTGCGCGCCTTAGCGGCCGCAGCATTGGCGGCTAGATGAGAGCTTAGGGCAAGCGCTCTGGGAACTCTCCCGGATTGCGCTTTCGTTTTGCGCGGACATGCGCTTTATCCATAGCAAGCAGGTGTGCGGGTCTCCCGCGCGTGATGGAGATCCGGCATGGCCGAAGAGGTACAGAAGCCGAAGGGCTTTCTTGGTTTGGTTGAACGCGCGGGCAACAAGCTGCCCGACCCTGTGTTCATCTTCTTCTGGCTGATCGGCATTCTCGTCGCCTTTAGCGTCGCCGCCGCCCTGATGGGCTATTCGGCGCAGCATCCCACGCAACTCGATGAAGCCGGCAACGCCGTCATCATCAGCGCCGTCAGCCTGCTTTCAGCTGAAAACATCCAGCGGCTCTGGGTTGAGATGCCGCAGACGTTCACCCACTTCCACCCGCTCGGCTATGTGCTCGTCGTGATGCTGGGCGCGGGCGTCGCCGAGCGCTCGGGCCTCTTTGCCAGCGCCATGCGCGAAGGCGTGCGCGGCGCGCCGAAATTTCTGCTGACGCCGGCGGTGGCGTTCGTCGCCATGATGGGCAACCTCGCCGCCGACGCCGCGTACGTCGTGCTCGTGCCGCTAGCTGCAGTGCTTTACGCCGCCGCCGGCCGCCACCCGATCGCGGGCATCACGGCGGCGTTCGCGGGCGTTTCCGGCGGCTTCTCCGCCAACTTGCTGCCGGGCCAGCTCGACGCGCTGTTGTTTGGCATCACGCAAGCGGCCGTCGAGGCATCCGGCCTGCATCCGGGTTGGGTCGCGAACATTGCCGGCAATTGGTACTTCATCGCCGCCATGCTCGTTGTGTTCTTGCCGGTGATCTGGTTCGTCACCGACGTGATCGTCGAGCCGCGGCTGAAGCGGTTTTCGCCTGCCGACGGCGAAGCGATGGCAAACCTCGGCGATGCCAACGCGCCGTTGTCGGGTGAAGAGAAGAAGGGTCTGGGCGCCGCGGGCCTCGCTTCGCTGTTCATCATCGGGCTTTGGTGTGTGTTCGTGTTCATGCCGGGCACGCCGCTGATCAACGAGGAAGCGCCGATCCCCGAAGCGCGTCTGACCCCGCTTTATCAATCGCTGGTCGCGGGCTTCTTTCTGCTCTTCTTTGTTGCCGGCTGGGCCTATGGCGCCGCCGCCGGCACGATCAAGAACCACCGCGATGTCGTGAAGATGATGGCCGCGTCGATGGCCGATCTTTCATATTATCTCGTGCTCGCTTTCGCGGCGGCGCACTTCGTCGCGATGTTCAATTGGTCGAACCTCGGGCTCATCTTTGCTGTGCAGGGCGCCGATGCCATCCGCGGCTCGGGCCTGCCGCTGCCGGCGCTCTTGGTGCTCATCGTGGTCTTTGCCGCCGGCATCAATCTCTTCATCGGTTCGGCCAGCGCCAAATGGGCGCTGCTCGCACCTGTCGTCGTGCCGATGCTGATGCTGTTGAATGTCAGCCCGGAGATGACGACCGGCGCCTATCGCGTCGGCGATAGCGTCACCAACATCATCACGCCGCTCATGGTCTATTTCCCGCTGGTGCTGACCTTCTGCCAACGTTGGCGGACAGATTTCGGCCTGGGCAGCTTGACCGCGTCGATGCTGCCCTACTCGCTCTGGCTGCTGATCATCGGTCTCGTGCTGACGTTCACTTGGGTCTTCCTCGACCTGCCGCTCGGCCCGGGCGCGACCGTGGATTACGCACTGCCGACAGCGCCAGCGGCGGCCCCGCAATAGGCGCAACAATGAGCGACCTGTCCGCTGTAGCTTTGGCGAAGGCCTAAGCGAAGCGGACAGGCGCGCCAACTGTCACGCCAAACACCGGCGCCGTGTCGTGGAATGCGCGGATAGATCGCCGCTCTATCCCACGCTTCCGCGCGCATTTTCCTCGTACATTCAACACCGCGCCAAGAATCAATCCGGGGCGCTGCATTTCGCACTTAAGCTCCACCCATCCCTCGCACGGGAGTTCTCGTTGCTAGCCGGGCGATCCAGAAGCGGGGGATGTGGTT
>CAYUOC010000046.1:0-2687 GCA_964446305.1 uncultured Terricaulis sp.
TCAAGGGCGACAACGAAGACCAGAACGTCGGCATCGGCATCGTCAAGAAGGCGCTCGAAGCGCCAATCCGTCAGATCGTCGAGAACGCGGGCGTCGAAGGTTCGATCGTCGTCGGCAAGCTGCGTGAATCGAAGGACGATAACTTCGGCTTCAACGCGCAAACCGAAGAATACGTCGACCTGGTGAAGGCCGGCATCATCGATCCGGTGAAGGTCGTCCGCACGGCGCTGCAAGACGCAGCCTCGGTCGCTGGCCTCATCATCACGACGGAAGCCTCAATCGCCGAAGCCCCGAAGAAGGAAGCCGCCGGCGGCGGCATGCCTGGCGGCGGCATGGGCGGCATGGGCGGCATGGATTTCTAATCCAGCCACTCAGCACGAAAACGGAAACGGCGGAGCGCAAGCTCCGCCGTTTTTGTTGAGGCTCGGCACCCTAAAGCGCCCTGCCCCATCCCTCCCGAAGCTATCCGGCGCCAGTTCTTTGATCCAGCAGCGGGCAGTTGCGCGCGACGCCAATCGCGTTGACTTCTCCAACTGGAGCTGGCTTGCCGTCCGGCAGCTGTTGCCCGGTTCTCACAGTCGCGAAGTCGCCGCGGTCGCCGTAGAAGTACCACCGCGCCTCTTCCACCGAATTGATCGGCTGGCCGTCCACAAACTGTATCTCATCGCCAACACACAAACGCCCGCGCCAGCGGCCGCGCTCCGGCGCACGCGTCACCGTGGCCGCATACTGGCGCAGCACGCCTTCGCGGTTTGATGGGTTGATCTGCACCCACTCAATCTGCGCGCCGGTCCGGTTGATGAATTGGGGAATTCGAATTCCCGGGGGAACGACTTCGTCGAGAAACCCAAACTGCTGGGCGCCCATCGCTAGAGTAGCGAGCGTGCCTATGACGCCGGTCCAGGCCTGCACGCGCGCGAAGGAGGTGCTTTTGTCCTCCTTGTGCTTGGGTTCGTCATCATGGCGCGCCATCTCGTCCCCCTCCCGCTGACACTATACTACCGTAAAATTCCGATCTAGCATCCGCTGATCGGAGTGAAAGCAGGGGGGCTTGCATGGCCGGGATTTTCAGCCGCCGGAATGTCCTTGTCGGCGGCGTCGCCACGCTTGGCATCGCCGGGTTCGCCGCATATCGGTTGAATCCGAGTTTTGCGAACGCGGTAGACAACATCATAGACCCCACGGTCCACGAGGTCGGTGTCGTCGAACTCGGCTCTGGCGGGCCGAAATGGACGGTGCTCAAATTCGCGCCGCGTCAACTGATGGAAGGCTTGGGCGCCGATCGATACGGCGGCGTCCAGCGCGCGAGCCGCTACGACCGCCACGTCGTTGCATCAGGCGATATCGAAGTGGAAGTCAGAAATCCCGACGCCATTCCTGACGTCGTCGCCGCCACCATGAGCGCCGCGGAGTTACTTGAGAACAACGGCGTGCAACCAGGCCGAAGCGTCATCGTCGGTTCTTCCAGCATCGCGCGCCTGCCACCTGAGCATCTGGAAAACCTGCGCAAGGCTTTTCAGAACGCAAATGTCCAGTTTGAAATGGTCAACGCCGCGCAGGAGGCTGAGTATGCCTTCCGCTGGCTCGTCGCACTCTCCGACCGCGAGAACTCGACCTTCATTGATATCGGCTCGGGCAATATCAAAGGTGGGCACATCAATCCCGAAACGAACGAATTTGCGCCCTTCGAAATTGCCGAGGGCATCAGCTCGCTCATGAGCGCCGCGCAAGCGCTGCCAGACACCACGTCGATTCAAGACCGCATGGCCGCTGTTGTGGCGGAACGCATCACACCGCGCCTAGAAGTGCTGAAGCGCGACGGCTTCGCCAACGACCGCATGTATCTTTCCGGCGGCGCTGTATGGGCAATGCGATGCGTCACGCATCCTGACATTTCGCAAGACGAGGCCTGGGTCCGGCTCACCGCTGCGGATGTCCAGCGCTACTACGATATTGTGACTGCCGATCCGAGCTTGAACAGTCTCACGGAAAATCTCCCGGCCAACTCGAGCCTGCGTCGCCGTATCGCGGCGATCCACGAAGCGATCCCACAAGAGAACCGCATTCTCGCGAGCGCCCACATTCTCAAGGCGATGTCGGAACAACTCGACTTCTCTTCGACCCCGCACGTCTTCTTCGCGGACGAAGGCCAGTTCGCTTGGTCGACAATGTACCTGCTCGCGCGCCTGGGGCTGGAGCAGCGCCTCTAGACGACAACACAACGTGGGACCGATCGCCTCAGATGTCGTTTGAAGTTGTCGCGTGAGGCGCAGCCGTTAGGTTGCTGCCATGACTCAAAGCCAGACAACGACACAGTGGTGGCAGCGCGACACGACGCCCGGCTACATCCTGATCGCAGCGACGATCCTGTCGTTCATTGCCCTCAACAGCACGTTCGGCGACGCGATCCACCATCTGCTTGAAGATCAGATCGGCGGACTGATGGTCGGCGTCGGCGCGGGCGCGCATCCCGTCAATCTTCACCTCATCATCAATGACGGCTTGATGGTGATCTTCTTTCTCTACGTCGGATTGGAGCTCAAGCGCGAAACCGTCGAAGGGCCGTTCAAGAATCCGCGCGAAGCGGCGCTGCCGATGGCCGGCGCCGTTGGCGGGATGATCGTGCCGGCTCTGATCTACGTTGCGTTCAACGCGCAGGAACCGGCCTATTTGCGCGGCTGGGCCAT
>CAYUOC010000046.1:2787-13874 GCA_964446305.1 uncultured Terricaulis sp.
CTCGGTCTCGTGCTCTGGGGCTTCATGCTGCTCTCCGGCGTGCACGCCACCATTGCCGGCGTGCTCACGGCAATGGCCGTTCCCATGCGCGACAACAAAGGCGGCTCACCGTTGATCACCGCCGAACACGCGCTCAAATACTGGGTGCAGTTCGCGATCATGCCGATCTTCGCGCTGGTGAACGCCGGCGTGGTGCTGCATGGCGCCGGGCTCGATACGCTGCTCCATCCCATCGCGCTCGGCATCAGCCTCGGCCTCGTTCTCGGCAAACCCATCGGCATCACGCTCGCGTCTTATCTCGCGTGCTTCATCGTGAAGCAGCGCGCGCCGGGATCGGTGCTGCAGATGGTCGGCATCGCCATGCTCGCCGGCATCGGTTTCACGATGAGCCTGTTCGTCGGCAATCTTGCCTTCGGCACGGGCGATCTGGCGACGCCCGTCCGCTTCGGCGTTCTCGGCGGCTCGTTCGTATCGGCAATTCTCGGGCTCACGGTTCTGTGGTGGTGCTGTCGCAAGCTTCCCGCACAGCGCCCCAGCGCGCTGACGCGCGAGGAAGAATTGGCCGAGGAACGCGGTGTCTTCGAAGACATCGACGCGCCGAAGCAACCAAAGCCCTAAAACAAAGGCGGCCGCACCGTTCCCCGATGCGGCCGCCTCACGTCGCTTTTTTAGAGGGCGTCTCCTCCCCGAAACGCGACCGTCCGCGACGCCGACGATCGGGGCGGAAATTGGGCCGCGCCGCCCGCGGGGTCAAGCGCCTGTCTTAACGAATACGCGCCGTGTTGCGCGCACGCCCCTAGCGGGCGAGCATTTGCTGCACTGCGGCAACGAGTTGAGCACGCGGAACTTCCTGCTGCACCTGCTCTCTCGCCTTGGCGTATGCCTCGCGATCTTCGCCCAAGCCCGACGCGATCTTCGCGCCGAGTTTCAGGTCTTTGAGGGTCACGGTTCCTTTGGCCAGTTCGTCACCGCCCTGAATCACAGCGATCGGCGCATCGCGCTTATCCGCGTACTTCAGCTGCGCCTTCATCCCCGAAGAACCGAGATACGCCTCAGCACGCACGCCAGCGCGGCGCAGTTCTTCCGCCATCGCGAGATAGTCGCCCATGCGCGCAGCATCGAGCGCGAGAATGACGACCGGCGGCGGTGAAGCGTCCTTGCGGTCGATGCCAAGAATTTCCTGAGCCGCAACCAAACGGCTGACGCCGATGGAGAAGCCCGTCGCCGGCACGCGTTGCCCGGTGAACCGCGCGACGAGATCATCATAGCGCCCACCACCGCCGACCGAGCCAAACCGGATCGGCTTGCCGGTCTCGCCAGCCGTGAGCGTCAGCTCGGCCTCGTACACAGCGCCGGTATAGTATTCGAGCCCACGCACAACCGACGGATCGATGCGCGCGCGGCTGTCATCAACACCGAGCGCGCTCAGCACCGCATCAATGCCAGCCAATTCCTTCAGACCAGCCTGGCCTTCATCGTTGTCGCCAACGAGGCGCTCCAGTCCGCTAAGAACGGCCGCGCGCGAATCCGTCGGCAGCGTGACAAAGTCGATCACCTTCTGCACGGCAGCCGGATCAAGCTGCGCGCCCTCGGTGAAATCACCGGACTCGTCCTTACGCCCCTTGCCCAGCAGCGCCGCCACGCCCTGCACACCGACGCGATCGAGCTTGTCGATCGCACGCATCACCGTAAGCCGCGCCTTCGCCGCGCTTTCATCCAAGCCAACGCCGAGCAGGACGCCATTCAGAATGCGGCGCGAATTGATCTTGAACACATAGCCCTCACGCGGCACGCCAACCGCTTCCAGCGCCTGCCCAGCCATCGCAATGATCTCGGCGTCCGACGCCGGATTGTCCGAGCCCACCGTATCGGCGTCGCACTGCACGAACTGACGGAAGCGCCCAGGCCCGGGCTTTTCGTTGCGCCACACCGAGCCTGTCTGCCAACGCCGGAACGGCTTCGGCAAACCGTCGCGCTGCTCCGCCACGAACCGCGCCAGCGGTGCGGTGAGATCGTAGCGCATCGAAACCCAGCGCTCGTCATCCTGAAACGAGAAGACGCCTTCGTTCGGACGATCGAGGTCCGGCAGAAATTTGCCGAGCGCTTCGGTGTATTCGATCGCCGGCGTTTCGAGGCGATCGAAGCCCCATTGCTCATAGACTTTGCCGACGGCGGTCACGATGCGCTCTTCGGCGCCAGCGGCTTCGCCAAGCTTGTCGCTAAAGCCGCGCGGCTTCTCGGCGGTGACAAGCGGTGTTTCAGAACTCATGACAGAGACTTTCCAGGAAATCAGAATTGGGCATTCAACGGCGCGCGCGGCGGCGCGAACAGCTGAGCGTTAATGTCGCTCGAAGCTGTAGCCCGTCGCCTGAGCGATCTCGCCGGAGAGGACGCGTTGCGCCAAGTTCTCGATATCCCAAGTCAGTTCGCGATCGCCGCCCCGCACCCACGGCGGAAAAGCCTCGCGGACCTTACTTAGGGCGCCCAAGGTGGCTCTGCCAAGCGCGACGGGCTTTTTGGCCTCGGCGGGGTTCTCGGCGCGCACCACTTCGGCCTGCGCCGCAAACGCCATTTCGATGGCGAGGATTTGAGCCAGGCGCTGGGCCGCGTCGTAGGCGCGCATGGCCACGTTCACGCCCATGCTGACATGGTCTTCCTGGCCGGAATCCGTTGAGATCGACATGAGGTGCGACGGCATGGCGAGCCCCCAAATCTGATTGCAGAGCCCAGCCGTCGTGTACTCAGCGATCAGCAACCCGGATTCCGTTGGATCGACGACGGCGCCGCGCACCTGTGGCCCAAGCCCCTTATTCCGTTGTCCGTCGACGATTCGCGCGCAGCGCATGTTCGACACGCGCGCCATGATCCCCGCGGCCTGCAGCAAGCCGTAAATGTCCACCGCAAGCGGCATTCCGTGAAAGTGCCCGCCAGAGGTGATGAGATCGACACTGTAGCTGTCGTCAGCGGCAGTATTCAGATCGATAGGATTGTCCGTCACGCTCGACGCTTCAATTTCCATGGTGCGCCGGGCGCGTTGGATCAGCTCAACGCACGGCCCCAGCGCCTGCGCGGCGCAACGCAAATTGTAAGTATCCTGGATCACGCCGTCGTAAGCGAATTTCGTGTCGGTATCGACATCGCGAAACGTGTAGCCATCGAGCAGATCGAACACCCAGCGCGCAAAAGTGAGAGAGCCGGGATGTGGGCGCAGTGCGTGTAGATCCATGCGGAACGGCCGCCCCATGCCGCGCATCGCCTGCACATGCAGCGCCGCGCTCAGGGCTGACGCCTCAGCCAGACGTTCCATCTGCGCCGCCGCCAGCGCGCCCCACGCGTTCGTGTATTGGCAGCCATTGTTGAGCGCGAGACCTTCCTTCATCTCCAGCTCGATCGGGGTGAACTTCGCCCCCGCTTCCGCCGTGCGCACAGGGCCGGCCGCGGTCAGCACCTTGCCTTCGCCAATCATCACCGCTGCAATGTGCGAAAGCGGCGCGAGATCGCCGCTCGCGGACACACTGCCGTCGCGCGGCACAACGGGCGTCACGCCGTTGTTCAGCATGTCGATCAGCGTCTCGATCACCACCGGACGCACGACGCTGCGCCCCCGCGCCAGCGAGGCCGCGCGCAGCAACATGGTCGCCCGCACCACTGGCGCAGGCGCAGGCTCGCCGACACCCGCGCAGTGCGAAACGATCAAATTACGCTGCAGCCGCTTCAGATCATCGGGGCTGACATAGTCCTTATAGTTACTGCCGAAGCCGGTATTGACCCCGTAGACGCGCTTCTCCGGGTTAGCACTCAGCTGCTCCACCGCGCTGGCCCGGAACGCCTGCACCAGCGTCCGCGTCGCGCCATCCAGCGCCACCTGAGCGCGCCCGTAAGCGACATCCTCGATATCGGCGAGGCTTAGTTCGCCATCATGCTTAAGCGTAATCGTGCGGCTCATGATCAACCCTGAATCGAAGCCGCATCCCTAGCGTAAGCCTCCACACGGAGCGAGCGTCTGGCGCCCGATTTGCTCCCCTTTGAGGCGAAGAGGACCGATCATGCTCACCTGTCTCGCTTTGGCGCTCGGCGTCAGCTTTGCCGAACTCCCGTCCCTGGCCTCCGAGGTCGAGGCCGACGCCCGAATGCTTAGCGTCCAGACGGAGATCACCCCGGCTTTCCTGGCCGGCATCGAGGACTTTTCGTCCGACGCCGAACGCCTCTCCGTTTCCCTCCGCGAACTCGGCGTTGAGCAAGATCTGCCCTGCATCTTCCACGGCATCGCCGAAGACGCCCGCGTCCACATCGCCGCGCTCCAAGAGGCCGACACCCAAGCCGAGCGCGACAGCGCGTTCACCAATCTGCGCGTGCTTCTGGACGACGCCATTCTGATCGCGCCAATGGCCGCCTCAGCCGCCGCCGACCGCCAGCACACGTCCAACCACTAGCGGCAGCCCGGCGCCGCTTTTGCTGTCACAGCCTTCGCTGCGCGCGAAGGACCCGTCACGATGCTCACTTGTCTCGCTTTGGTTGCGTTTAACGTAACCGTATTGGGCGACATCCCGAAGATGTCGACCGATCTCGAAGCCGAGGCGCGCGCGCTCGCCGCGGTTAGTGCGGCCACCCCGGAATTGATTTCCCGCATCGAAGCGTTCGCGACTGACGCTCAGCAACTCTCGGTGTCGATGCGCCGCGCCGGCGTCGGCCAAGACATGCCGTGCATCTTCCAGGGCATCGCCAATGACGCGCTTGAACGCGCCGGAGAGTTCGCCGCCGCCGACACATCGGAAGAGCAGGACGCCGCCTTCATGAACCTGCGCGTGCTGATGGACGACGCCGCCATGCTCGCGCCCCTCGCCGCGGCCGCCGCAGCCGACCGCGCCGAAGAACGCGACCTCGCGCTTCGCTAGACCTTAAGCGGCGTACTTAACGTTGCAGCCGTAGGGCGTGGTCTGGTTGACTTGCACCGCGCGCCCCGCATCCAAATCGGCCCACGCGGCGCGCACATAGTTCGTTGCGCCTTCCAGCGTCTCCGGCCGCGCCGACGGCCGATCATCGATCGCGCCCTGATAGACGATCTGACCTTCGCCATTGATCATCACCATTTGCGGCGTTGTGAGAGCGCCATAGGCGCGGCCCATCACGCCATCTGGATCGAGCAGCGTCGTCGTCACTGTCGCTTGATCAGTTTCAACGCGCGCAACCGCACCCGGGCCATCAAGGTAGCCCTGCTCGCCCGGCGCCGAGGAAATCACCTGCAGCCACACCCAGCCGCGCTCGCGCGCCTCGCGCTGAACCGCCTGCATGTTGCCGGCATCATAGTGCTTACGCACATAGGGGCAGCCATTGTTCGTCCATTCGAGAATGACGTTCTGCCCCGCAAATTCCGCCAGCGTCCGCGTCGCACCCGTCGCGTCAACGACTGAAAACGCCGGTGCGGCCGCGCCCGTCACAACTTCCTGCACATCCGCCGGCGGGCCGCTGCACGCCGCCAACGCCGCGACCGCCGCACCGCCAAGCAACACCTCACGCTTCGAAAGCATCCTCATTCTCCCTGGATCGTTTGCAGCACTAGAGACTCGCTCAGCACTTGCGGCAACACCACTGGATCGCTGCCGTCTGCCGGAAAATAGAGATAAAGCGGCACCCCGGCGCGTCCATGCGCGGCAAGTTCCGCTGCAATCGCTTCATCGCGATTGGTCCAATCGCCGACCAGATAGGCGGTATTAGTATCAGCGAAGCCTGCCGCGACACTCGGTGTGAATGCCGCCGCTTCATTGACCTTACACGTCACGCACCAGGCCGCCGTGAAGTTCACAAAAACCCCGCGCCCCTCGGTTCGCAGTTCCGCGACGCGCGCTTCGCTCCACGGCTCGGACGCCAGCACCTCTTGCCGCTCCACGCCGACAAGCGGACGCCAGACGAACGCCGCCGTCACCACGAGCACCAGCAGCGACGCCGCAAGCCACGCACGCCCCCACCGCGACGCAAGTATGACGAGCCCAACCGCAATGGCCATCAACAGCAGCGCCGCCACGCCATCCGCGCCCGACTGCTCCGCCAGCACCCACACCAGCCAAACCGCCGTCGCGAACATCGGGAAGGCGAGCACGTTCTTCACGCGCTCCATCCAAGGCCCCGGCTTGGGGATCAGACGCTGCAAGCCCGGCATGAAATGCAGCAACGTCAACGGCAACGCGAAGCCGACGCCAAGCGCCGCGAAGATCAGCAGCATCGTGAACGCCGATTGCGTCAGCGCCGCGCCGATCGCGCTGGCCATGAACGGCGCCGTGCACGGTGTCGCTGCGATAACGGCGAGCGCACCCGTGAAGAACGCGCCCCCATCGCCGCCGCGCGACGCGAGCTCTGAGCCGACATTCTGCGCGCCGCCGCCGAACTCAAACACGCTCAGCAAATTGAGACCGATGACGAAGAAAAGCAGCGCCAGCACGCTCGTCACCCAAGGCGCCTGCAGCTGGAAGCCCCAGCCCACCGCCTGACCCGCCTCGCGCAGAACGACAAGCACAAGCGCGAGCGCGAGGAATGTCACCATCACGCCGGCGAAATAGAACATGCCGTGACGTTGCGCTCCGCCGCTTTGCACGCCGCCCGCGAATTGCAGCGCCTTCACCGAAAGCACCGGCAACACGCACGGCATGATGTTGAGGATCAGGCCGCCAAGAAACGCCAAACCCAACGCCGCGAGCAGCGCGAGGCCGCTCAAGCTCTCCACCTGAACGAGGGTCGTGGACGCGGAGCGCCCTTCAAGCTCGGCCAGCGCATACCCTTCGGAAAACGACACGCCCTCCGCATCCGTACCGGCGATCGGCGCGCCGGGCATGGCCTCGATCTCAATGCCGCGATGCACCCACGCGCCGTCTTCCTGCACCTCATAGACGATCAAACCAGCCAGAGGTGCATTGCCCAAAGGCTGCAAGTCGGGCGTCAGCGAGAAGCTGGCGCCGTTTGGCCCATCGCGCGGCGCCTGCGGCTCGGCCGCCTTTACGCGTCCGCGATCGAACGGAAAGAAACGCGTGTTGCGAAACGTGCTCGCGTTCGGCAGCGCCACGCTCAGCAGCGCCGGGTCGCCCGTGCCGATCGTCGCTGTCACGCCGTCTTGGCGGCGCGGCAAGTTCGCCACCGCCTCGGCGATCCGCGCCGCCCATTGCGGATCGTCGCGCCCTTGCGCCGCCACCGGCACGCTGAGCGTCAGCGTCGCATCTTCCGGAATGCAAATGTCGGAGCAGACTAGCCAATAGGCCGCCGCCGTGAGCGTCACCGTCGATCCCGGCTGCGCATTCGCCGGCACGGTGAGCTCGACCGGAAACAGAACCTCGCCCTCGTAGCCAAAGTTCACGAGCATCGCGAACGGGACCGCATGAGGCGCCGGCCACTGAATTTCACCCGCGCGCCAGCCAGCCGGCAGCGTCCATGTCAGCGTTGTCGCTTCGCCGCTATCGCCAGGATTGCGCCAATAGGTGTGCCAACCCTCGTTGAT
Source organism: uncultured Terricaulis sp. (assembly GCA_964446305.1). Classification (GTDB taxonomy): domain Bacteria; phylum Pseudomonadota; class Alphaproteobacteria; order Caulobacterales; family Aquidulcibacteraceae; genus Vitreimonas. The sequence continues at coordinate 10,271 of CAYUOC010000046.1, forward strand.
CGTCTGCCGCAAGACGATCGTGAACGTCTCCCCCGGCGCCACCGCCGCGCGCGAAGAATGCAGCCCCACATCGACCTGGCGCGGCCCAGGTAATGGCTGCGCCACGGCAATCGCGCCAAAGAACAGAGAAAGGAAAAAGACCGCCACCGCGGCAAAACGGGTCATACTTAGGCGCATACAGGCTCACTCGCCGCAGGCCAATGCGGCCATGAAGCATTCAAACCTTACGTTCGACCAACGCCGCCGGTTTCGCTGCAAAAAGAAAACGCCCCCCACTTTCGTGGGAGGCGTCTCTTGGAACTTCGCGTCCGTCGCCGCTTAGCGCAGCGGCGTCGAGGCCTGGATGCGCGCGGCGCGGCTCAGGATCTTCGGCCAAAGGCCGAGCGAGAGCAGGTGCGCATGCATCACCGCCGTCACGCCCTTGTCACGCAGCTCGAGGTAGGTGTCCTTCGGCAGCGCGTTGAGCTTGGCTTCGGAGATGCGCAGGTATTCGCCGAGCTTGGTCGGCTCGTCCGGCGTGCCATCGGCCTTCGCGCGCGGCAGCGCCAGCGGCGTGGCTTCGAACAGATTGTGCTGATCCATCAGCTTCACGAATTCCTGGGTGCGCTTACCCAGCATGTCGAACTCGCGGCAGAACTGAATCGCTTCCTGCGTGTAGCGCGACGGTTGGTTGCCCTCGAAGAACGGCAGCTCCGGCGTCGACGACAACATCTTCGCCGAGCGATCGATGCAGACGAGAACCTTGTCGTCGTCCTTCTGCGGCGTGTTCTGACCCGTCAGGATCGGCAGGAACGGATAGCGGCGCGCGAACGCCGGCAGATACACTTCCGGGTCCAGCGAGCCGTCGGCGCCCAAGAACACGTTCATGCCCGGACGCAGACCCATCACCGCCAGCGGCGTCTTCGACTGCGTGTCGAAAATGATCGGGTAGCAAACGGCGGCGAGACCGAACTCGTCGACCGTCAGCGGGACCAAGTGCGTGTCCGCGAGGAACGCGAACGGATTGCTGACTTGGCTGACACCCAGCTTACCGTGCTTCTCGACTGAGAGCGGCTCAAGCTGGTTGTAGAAAAGGATTTTGCCCAGCGTCTGCTGGCCGCCTTGGGCGGTCGTCATGGGTGTCTCCGCGAGTTCCCTACACAGGGGGCTGTCCAAACCACGAATGCGCGGTTTCCGCAACACGTTAGCGCAAATTGACTGCGCTGGGCGGCCTTTTCTCAGCCGCGACGCATGCTATGCCCGCCCCCGCGCCCTTACAGCGGCGCAACATGCTGCGAGGGGTTATATGAGGCCGTTCCGTTGGGCGTTTGCCGTGGGTCTGGGGCTTTCGCTCGCCGTGAGCGCATGCGGGCCGCGCCAATCGCAGCCAATGACCGCCTTCGAGGGCAAACTCTCGGACTGGGCGCGCGAAATCCTCTCCGACAGCCCCGAGACGGCCTCGCAGACCGGCGTAGAAGAAGATACCGCCGGCGGCGCCTATTCCGATCGGTTGGATGATCGCTCAGGTGTGGCGCTTGAGGCGCGACGCAGCGCCGCCGTCCGCCGGTACGCTGAGTTGCGTTCGTTGAACGTCAACGCGCTGAGCCCGGAGGATCGTCTCACCTACAACGTTCTGCGTGATCAATTCGCCAACGCCGCGGGCGGCGCTGCATTCGACTACGGCGACTTCAGCCCGTTCGGCGGCGTGCGCCCGTATGTGCTCAATCAGATGGACAGCGCCTTCATCACGCTGCCCTCCTTCATGGACGATCGCCACGACGTGACCGACACGGCTTCAGCCGAAGCCTATCTCACGCGCCTGCGCGCCGTGGCCGAAGCGATCGATCAGGAAACCGAACGCGCCCGCGCCGACGCGGCGCTCGGCGTTCGGCCGCCAGGCTTCATTCTCGACACAGTCGCCGGCATGCTTGAGAGCGTGCTGCGCGAGCCGCCTGTCGCGCAAGTTTACATCACCAGCTTCCGCCGCAAGCTCGACGCCATCGCTGCGCGCGAACAAGACGCCGAGCGCCGCGCCGTGGTCGAGCGCGAAAACCTCGTCCTCCTCGCGCGCGCTGATGCGATCATGCGCGAGCACGTTTTGCCCGCCCACCAGCGGGCGCTTGCCTGGGTGCGTTCCGAGCGGCCGCGCGCCAGCGAAGCGCCGGGCGTCTCAAACCTGCCTCAAGGCGCGGACTTTTACGCCGCGGCGCTCAAGATCGAAACGACAACCGATCTGACGCCGGATCAGATCCATACGATCGGCCTCAATCGCGTCGCCGAGCTCAATCGCGAACTCGACATCGCCCTCCGCCGCCTTGGCCTCACCGAAGGCCCCGTCGGCCAGCGCCTCGCGCAACTCACTGCCGACCCGCGCTACCAATACGAAGACAGCGACGCTGGCCGCGCTCAGCTCATCGCCGACGTCGAAGCGCGCATCGCGCGTGTCCGTGAGCGGGCGCCGCAATGGTTCGGCCGCCTGCCGCAGGCGCAGATAGAAGTCCGCCGCGTTCCCCCGTTCGCGGAGGCCGGCTCGCCAGGCGCCTACTACAACCCACCCTCACTCGATGGGTCGAGCCCGGGCATCTACTTCATCAACATGCGCAGTCTCGCCGAGATGACGCGCATCGATCTGCCGACCCAGGATTTTCACGAGGCCATTCCCGGCCACCACTTCCAAATCGCGCTGGCGCAAGAGCTCACGGAAACGCCGCTGCTGCGCCGGCTGACCTCGTTCAACGCCTATAGCGAAGGCTGGGGTCTCTACGCCGAACAACTCGCCGACGAGCAAGGCTTTCACGAAGGCGACGCCGCCGGCCGCATCGGCTATCTGCGCTGGCAACTCTGGCGCGCCGTGCGCCTCGTCGTCGATACCGGGCTTCACTCGAAAAACTGGTCGCGCCAGCAAGCCATCGACTACGTCGCCCAAACCACAGGCGACATGCCGGGCGTGATCGCCACCGAAGTCGATCGCTACATCGTCTGGCCCGGTCAGGCCTGCGGCTACGAACTCGGCCGCCGTGAGATTGCGCGCCTGCGTGAAGTCGCGCGCAACGAACTCGGCCCCGATTTCGATTTGCGCGGCTTCCACGACGCGGTGCTGCTGAGTGGCGAGGTCCCACTCAGCGTTCTCGATACGCTGGTGCGCGATTGGATTCCCCAACAACGCCGCCTAGCCGAACGCGAACGCAACCGGCGCTAATGCGAACGAAATGACGCCCCGGCGCTGCACGAAAGCGTAACCTTCCTTAACCGTCCTTAGCCATTCCGCTTAGAGCGGTATTTACGGTGAACCGCTAAGAAACCCCGTTGGCTCAATTCGGGGGCGCGCAATGGCGCAAGCAAACTCAGGCGCGTCGGTGGACGTCGCCATTATCGGCGCGGGCCCAGCTGGCCTCACCGCGGGCTATCTTCTTTCCAAACAAGGCGTGAACGTTCTCGTCGCCGAGAAGGACCCGACGTATGTCGGCGGCATCAGCCGCACCGTCGTCCACGAAGGCTATCGCTTCGACATTGGCGGCCACCGCTTCTTCTCGAAGTCGAGCGAGGTCGTTGATCTCTGGAACGAACTGCTGCCGGATGATTTCATCGTCCGCCCGCGCATGTCGCGCATCTATTACGGCGGCAA
>CAYUOC010000046.1:13974-23434 GCA_964446305.1 uncultured Terricaulis sp.
AACCTGATGACCGCCGTCATTGACGGCCTCAAGCGTTCGATCCCGTTCCTCAACGGCAAAAAGAACGACGGCATGCAGACGAAGACTCTGCTCGAGAGCTTCCGCTACCCGCGCAAGGGCCCCGGTATGCTCTGGGAAGCCGCGCGCGATAAGATCATCGCTCAAGGCGGCCGCGTCGAGATGGGCGCTGACGTCACCCAGCTCTCATTCAACGAAGCTACACAGCGTTGGCGCGTCGTCATCACCGACACGAACGGCGAGAAGCGCATCATCTCCGCCGCGCACGTCATTTCGTCGGCGCCGATGAAAGAACTGGCGGCGAAGACCTTCCCGCTGCCCGCCTCGTTCAACGAAGCGCTCAACCTGCGCTACCGCGACTTCCTCACCGTCGCGCTGATGATCAAGTCGGAAGACCTCTTCCCGGACAATTGGATCTACGTCCACGATCCGAAGGTGAAGGTCGGTCGCATCCAGAACTTCCGCTCATGGTCGCCTGAGATGGTGCCGGACCCGAGCATGGCCTGCGTCGGCCTCGAATATTTCTGCTTCGAAGGCGACAACGTCTGGGCCTCGAAGGACGAAGATCTCGTCGAACTCGCCAAGCGCGAAATGGCGCAACTCGGCCTCTGCAACCCGGACGACGTCGTCGGCGGTGTCGTGGTGCGCCAGGAGAAAGCCTACCCGGTCTACGACGAGACCTATCAGGCCAATGTCGACGCCGTTCGCGACGAGCTGGAGCAAAAATACCCGACGCTCCACCTCATCGGCCGCAACGGCATGCACAAGTACAACAACCAAGATCACGCCATGATGACGGCGATGCTCACGGTGAAGAACATCCTCGCTCAAGATCGCCGTTACAACGTTTGGGGCGTGAACGAGGACGCCGAGTATCACGAATCCGGCAGCGAAGGCGAAGCTGAAGCGCTCAAATCGGAACGCCTCGTTCCGCGCCGCGTGGCGTAGTGCAGATTGCGGCGCTCACCGCGCGCGCCATGCGCACGCTCGGCGAAGACCGCGTGCGCTATGTGTTGGTGAGCTGCGCTGCGCTCGGCGTCGACACGCTCATCACGTTGAACCTGACCTGGGCCGGGATCGCGCCCGCCCTGTGCGCCGCAATCGGCTATCTCATCGGCCTCACATTGCATTGGACGCTCTCTTCGCGCTTCGTGTTCTCAACTGAACTGGGCGAAGATCGGGCCGCGCGCGCGCGCCAAATGGCGCTCTTCTTTGCGTCGGGCTTCGGCGGCCTCGCCGTCACCGTCGCTGCCTTCACGACTGCGGTGACGCTGGGTGTTCCCGCGCTCATCGCCAAGGCTGGCGCCGTGGCGCTTAGCTTCTGCATCGTCTATCTCGTCCGCCGCCACCTGATCTTCCCAGCGCGGCCATGACCTTCGCACTCGACGCCAAGCTCGGCCGCCGCGAGTTCGCGATTGTCGGCGTGCTTTGGGCCACGCTTTCGGCCGCTTTCATCTACATCCACTGGAACGGCATCGCCGGCATGAACCTGCCGGATGCCGACGATTACCTGCGCCTGCAGCAAGTGCGAGATTGGCTCGCCGGTCAGAGCTGGTTCGACGTCACGCAACATCGCATCAACCCGCCCACAGGCGGCATCATGCACTGGTCACGCGTCGTTGACCTGCCGCTCGCCGCAGGCATCTTGCTGCTGACGCCGTTCTTCGGCCAACCAACAGCCGAAATGATCACAGCCGTTGCGGTCCCGCTGATCGTGATGCTGACCGCGATGCTGCTCGTCGCAGCCATCGCGTCGCGCCTCATCGGCAAGACCTGGGCGCCGGTCGCTGCCGCCAGCATACCCTTCTCCGCCATCACCTACCCGCAAATGCTGCCTCTGCGCGTCGATCATCACGGCTGGCAAGTCGTGCTCGCGCTCGTCATGCTGTTTGCGCTCATGGACGAGACGCGCAAGCGCCGCGCCGGCCTCATCGCCGGCGTCGCCGCCGCCTTCTGGCTGAACATTTCAATCGAGAGCTTGCCGGTCATCACCTGCGTTGCGCTCTTGCTCGGCGCCCGCTGGCTGTTTGACGCGCGCGAACTCCCGCGCCTGCAATCGTATCTGTGGGCGCTGACGCTTTCGAGCTTCGCGCTTGAAACCGCGACGATGCCCGCCGCGTGGACATTGGCCGAATGCGACCGCGCTTCGCAGCCCTACCTCTTCACCTTTGGCGCCGCCTCACTCGCCGCCGCCGCCGCGTCTTGGCCGCGCTTGGCCAGCGATTGGCGCTGGCGCCTCGGCTTTGCCGGCATCGCCGGCGCCACAGCAGGCGCCGTGTTCGCAATCTCTGGCCCGACCTGCCTCGGCGGCCCCTTCGCCGCGCTCGATCCGCTCACCACAAGCATGTGGCTCGATCGCGTCGGTGAATCCATGCCGCTGTTCAGACGCGGCATCGGCGCCACCATCGCCATCGGAGGCTTCGCGCTGCTCGGCATTCTCGGCGCTGCCATCGCCGTGCGCTCGACGCAGGGCGAGATGCGCATGCGCTGGATCACGGTGCTGACGCTCGCCGTCGCCTCGAGCGCTCTCATGCTGGTGATGTCGCGTTCCGGCGCCGTCGCCCACGCTTACGCGGCAGCGGGGGCAGCGTTCCTCGGCCTGATGCTGCTCCAGCACGCTCGCGCCATGGGCTCCGTCCCCATCCGCGCGCTCGGCACTGTGCTCGGCATCGCCGCCATGACGCCGGTTCTGCTCTTGCCTGCGCTCAAGCTCGACCTGAAGCCGGGCGCCGTTCGCCGCGTCTGCACCACGGCGTATCAGTCGCTCAACACGTTGGCGCCCGGCCTCGTCTACGCCCCGCTCGACATCGGCCCGCGCATGATCGCGCACACGCCGCACAGCGTCATCGCCACAGGCCACCATCGCAATCACCTCGCCATGCACGAAGTCATCGCCACCTTCACCGGCTCCGCGGAGCAGGCGCGCGAAACCATCCTCGGGCGCGAGGCCGACTACGTCGTCGTCTGCGCCGACGCGCATGAACTCCGCAATTACGCGCGTTACGCGCCCGATGGCTTCGCGGCCCAGCTGATCGAACGCCGTCTGCCGCATTGGCTGACGCCGCTCAACATCACGCCCGCCGATTCGGAGCTTCTCGTCTTCGCCGTCACGCCGATCGCGCCTGACGACGATCAATTGCGCGGCCGCTTCGCACTTGAGACTCGCGCGCCCACCCACTCCTAGGCGCATCGCACGCCGACACTGCAGCGTTTTTCACACATCCGCGTGATGCACGCCCTCGTGTACGCAAAACGCCGCGCGCATGCCTCATGTTAGCCCCGATCGGAGCGCTTCGCTTACCGTGTCAATGGCCGCGTGTGGGCGCGGCTTGGGAGGGAAAACGTCATGCTGCGCAACACTCGGCGCGCGGGCTTCCTAGCTTGCGCGATACTCCTCGCTGCGTGCGCGTCTCAGTCTGCAGACAACGCGCAAACGGCTCAAGAAGACCAGATCGTCGTCACCGGCACACGCACCGAGCGACAAGACTTCGAATCCGCCGCGCCTGTCACAACGCCCGATCAACGGGTCGTACCGATGGCGCCACCGCCGCCGCCACCGGCGCAGGCGCGCGCAGCGCTCGGCGGCGTTGTCGGCAATTACGCGCAATCCGTCCCGCAGCCGATGCCAGGGACCGTTGACCGCGAGAACTACGAAGACGTCGACACCAACCCAATCCGGATGGTCTCGACCGATCCGGTCTCCACCTTCTCGATCGATGTCGATACGGCCTCGTACTCAAACGTGCGCCGCTTGCTGAATTCCGGCCGCCTGCCGCCGCAAGACGCCGTGCGCACCGAAGAACTGATCAACTATTTCCGCTACGATTACCCGCTGCCGCAAACGCGCGAACAGCCCTTCTCCACCAACGTGACGGTTGCGCCGTCGCCTTGGGCCGAAGGCCGCCAGCTCGTGCACATCGGCCTGCAGGGCTACAACATCGTGCCGCGCGAGCGCCCGCCGCTCAATCTCACGCTGCTGCTCGATGTCTCCGGCTCAATGTCAGCCGCCAACAAGCTGCCGCTCGTCATCCAGAGCATGCGCATGCTGGTTGAACAGCTGACTGCACGCGATCGCGTCGCCATCGTTGTTTACGCAGGCGCCGCCGGCGCCGTGCTCGAACCGACGCCAGGCAACGAACGCGGCCGCATCATCGCCGCGCTCGAAAATCTGCAAGCCGGCGGCTCGACAGCAGGCGGCGAAGGTCTCCGCCTCGCCTACGCGCTGACCGAGCAGAACTTCCGCCAAGGCAGCGTCAACCGCGTCATCATCGCCACCGACGGCGACTTCAACGTCGGCATCAACAACCCGCAAGAACTCGAAGACTTCGTCGAACGCAAGCGCGACACCGGCATCTATCTTTCAGTGCTCGGTTTCGGCGGCGGCAATTACAACGACGCGTTGATGCAAACGCTGGCGCAAAACGGCAACGGCGTCGCCGCCTACATCGACACGCTCAGCGAAGCCCGCCGCGTGCTGCGCGACGAGATGGCCTCGAACATGTTCACGATCGCCAACGACGTGAAGATCCAAGTCGAGTTCAATCCCGCCCGCGTCGCCGAATATCGCCTGATCGGTTACGAGACGCGTATGTTGAACCGCGAGGACTTCAACAACGACCGCGTCGACGCCGGCGAAATCGGCGCCGGCCATTCCGTCACCGCGATCTACGAGATCGTCCCGGTCGGCGGCCGCACCTTCAACGATCCGCTGCGCTACCAGCAAGAAGCCGCACCCACGGGTACGGGTAGCGAAATCGCCTTCCTGCGCATTCGCTACAAATTGCCAGGCCAAGACACCTCACGCCTAATCGAGCGTCCGATCACTGAGCGCGACGCCGTGCGCGACATCGCCCAAGCGCCGGAATCGACACGTTGGGCGGCGGCCGTCGCCGGCTACGGCCAGCTGCTGCGCCACGATCAATTCCTGCGCACCGGCTACGGCTACGACGACGTCATCAACCTCGCGCAATCGGCCCGCGGCCGCGATGAATTCGGCTGGCGCGCCGAATTCATCCAACTCGCCCGCTCAGCCCAAAGCGCAGCCGCCCTGCCAACGGCGGAGAACGCGCAACGGGGCGGGCGGCACTAACGCCAATCTTCTCCCCTCCCCCTTGTGGGGAGGGGCGGGGGTGGGGGTAACGACGGCGCTTCAAGCGGCGCCACCGTCACCTCATCCGCGCGTCCGCTACCGCGAACACCCTTCGCGCAACACCAAGCGCGTCAGCCAACACTTCATCATTCGAAAATCGCAAAACGAGATAGCGTCGGCTCTCAATCCATTGTTGTCGCTCCAAGTCATTTACGGCTTGAACAGGCGCATTGTGCGCACCGCCATCGACCTCAACGATCAATCGCGCCTTGTGACACAGGAAGTCCGCGATGAACGACCCAAACGGCGCCTGTCGCCGAAAGTGCGTTCCCTTCAGCGGCAGCCGCCGAAGTTCGACCCACAGTGCGCACTCAGCCTTAGTCATCGACTGCCGCAATTGGCGTGCACGGACGATCGCGCCTTCAGATCTGAAATGTGCCGACGAATTTTCGTCTGGTAGATCGCTACGCATGAGCATCTCCTGCTCACATCAGTGCTCGCACCCCCACCCCTGCCCCTCCCCACAAGGGGGAGGGGGTGAGATGTTGCTAAGCCGCCCAGACCAAGCGCACGGTGCCCTCTTCGGCGGCCTCTGTCAGCTCCGCGTCCAGGAATGGGCCGTTCATCGCCGGCTTTAGTGCGCCAGCCAGATCGGCCTCCACATATTCGCGCGCGTCGCGCTCATCGTGCTGGTGGATCAGGATGTGGGTCGCACCCAAGAGCTGAGCCTCAGGCCATTGCTCGTGGCTGGCCAAGCGCTTCGCCAGATTGCCCGTGCGCGACAAGAACAGCGGCGTCCAGCCACGGCCGCCCGGGCCAGGGCGCGCGAAGCAATAAACGGCCGGTGATGAGCTGAATTGCTCATGTGGGCGATGCGCACTGAAACGGTGCAAACGGCCTGAAATTCCACGGAAAATTGCTTCGCTCATCGGACGCCCCCGGCTCAATGCATACATCGTTCGCTGTATGTTCCAAAGTGATACGCGACTCATTTGTTCTTGTAAAGTTCTATTGCGCGGCCGATCTCAAATTCCCGCGCGCCGCGCCCCATCTTTTCGGCAGCGCCGCACCCTGCAATATCGAGAGACATGGCTCACGCCCACGATCACACCGCCCAAATGGCCGAGGCAGAGAAACGCTGCGCGGAAGCCGGCGAAAGCTTCACGCCGCTGCGCAAACGCGTGCTCGAACTTCTGCTCGATCAGCACGGGCCCGCGAAGGCCTACGATCTACTGCCGCTGATCGACGCTGATAAGAGCGCCAAGCCGCCGACCGTGTATCGCGCACTCGATTTCCTCGTGCGCATGGGCCTCGCGCATCGCATCGAAAGCCTGAACGCGTTCATGGCGTGCGATGTCGGCGCCTGCGAGCGCTCGACCATCTTCCTGATCTGCGAACAATGCGGCGGCGCTGAAGAGTTCGACGCGGGCCACGCGCTCATCGATCTCGGCGAGGCGGCCAAGAAAGACGGCTTCACCATTCGCCGCACCATGATCGAAGCCAGCGGGATCTGCGCGCAGTGCCAGCAAGCAGCGTGAGCTACCCGGCGCCCCTGCCCGCGCCGCTCTACCAGGGCAGCGTCAACGTCTGGGAATGCGACGATGGCGGCCACCTCAACATCCGCTTCCATTTCGAACGCGCCTTTGTCGGCCTCGCGCACATGGCGCGCGCGCTTGAGTTGCCGCGCGCTTACACGGAATCCGCCGGCTCAACGCTGATCGCGCAAGAAGTTCACGCGCGCTTCATCAAGGAGGCGCGCCCCGGCGCGCCGCTGGTTATGCATGGCGGCGTCGTCGAACTCGGCGAAAGCGACGCCACGCTCTGCCTCGACATGCGCCATCATGACGGCGCGCCAGGCACTGCGTTCACGGTCAAAGTCGGCCATGTCGAGACCCGCGGCCTGCGTAGCTTCCCGTGGTCGGCGCGTTCGCGCGCCGCGGCGAAGCGGCTGAAGTGCAAGTTGCCGGACCACGCCAAACCGCGCTCCATCGATGTCGATCTGGCGCCCGCCGACGCGTCGATAGCGAACGCGGCGGCGCTGGGCGCAAAGCGCATCGGCGGCGCCATCGTCTATCCCGATCAGTGCGACGCGCTCGGGCGGCTGCGCGGCGAGCACTTCCCCGGCCGCATCTCCGACAGCGTGCCCAATCTGCTCGCGCCTTGGCGCCAGGCCGCCGCCGGCGACGGCGTGCAACCCGCCGGCGCCGTCGTCGAAGCGCGCCTTGTCATGCGCAAGTTTCCGCGCGCGGGCGAGCTGGTCGAAGTCCATTCCGGCATTGCCGAGATCGGCGAGAAGACACTACGCATCGTGCACTGGATTCTCGATCCAGAAACGGGCGCGGCTTGGGCCAGCATGGAAGCCGTCGCCCTCACCTTCGACGTCAACACCCGCAAAGCGCTGACCCCCAGCCCGGAAGCGCGCGAGCGCGTGGCGCAACTGGTTGTGCCTGGATTGCGGGCTTAAACCTCACCCATCCCCGGATGCGAGTGAAGCGAGCAGTCCGGGGCCCATAACCCCAACTGTTTTCGCGTAATCCTCGACCATTTGTGTTTATGGGTCCCGGGCTCGATGCGTGCCGCATCGCCCCGGGAATGGGTGTGAAATCACTGCACCAAAGCGTCGTGATACTTGCGGCCCTGGCGCGCCATCAGGGCCGCACTTTCAATCGCCGCGCGCGCCCGATCAGGCCGCTCCATCGGCAACATATGCCCCGCGCCCTCCACCGTCGCCACGCGCGCGTCGGCTTTGATCGCCGCGATCCGATGCATCGCCGCTTCCGTGATTGTCGAGCCACGCTCCGCCCGCAGCAACACCAGCGGATCGGTCACGCGCCGCAGCGCGCCCCAAGGGTCATGGCGCTGCGCCGTGTAAGTCGCCGCCTCAAACGCCGGCGCGCAGGAAAGCTTGAACCCACCCTTGCCATCCTCAACCAAACCATCGCCGACATAATCCGCGATCACCTCCGGCGGGAACGCCTTCAGAATCCCGCGTCCCGTGAACGCCGCCACCGCTTCTTCGCGGCTCGCAAACGTATTGCGCCGCTTCGCCGCGCCGACCGCGAGCGGCATCACCATGCGCTGCAGCTGCGGCGCCAGCGGCAATTGTGACATCGCATAACCCGCCGCCGGCAAAACCACCGGCTCCAGCAGCGCCAACCCATTGACCAAATCCGTGCGCGCGCCCGCGGTCAGCAAACTGATCGTCGCGCCCATCGAGTGGCCGGCGAGCGTCACCGGCGCGGTGAAATGTTCGAGCACCGCGATCAGATCGTCGCGATGGCGCTTCCACGACGTGTAGCTGAAGAGCTTATGCGGCAGGCTCGTACGCCCATGCCCGCGCGCATCGAGCGCCAGCACATGGAACTTCTCGCCCAACGGCTCCAACAGCGTCCGATATGTGCGCGCGTTAAAGCCGGTCGCGTGAATGAACACGATATCCGGGGTCGCTGTCTCGGCGCCGAACGCGATCCCGGCCATGCGCCCGCCAGGGACTTCGAACGAGACGCGGCGGAAAGTTTCAGAAGCTTCAGTCACGAGCGAAGGGAGTACGAGAGTAGCTGCGGAAGGCAATAGGGAAAACTTCCGCGCTCACTCCCCTAACCAAACACGCGCCGCAAGATATCCGTCGTCCGCCGCCATGGATCGCGCCGAATTGCACGCTCCTCTTCCGCCACGAAATGGAAGCAGCCATCGAGCGCCTTCGCCGTCGAAAAATCGATCACCTCACGCCGCAGCTCAGTCGTCATGCTGGCGAGCCCAACCTCGCGCAGCGCCGTACGCAGGAGTGCGAACGCGCCGGACTCCGTCAGCGCCCGCGTCATCGGCGGCTTCAGCAGCGAGGTCAGCCGCGTTTCGGTGCGCCCTCGCAAATAGGTGGTTGCGCTATCGTCGCCGCCGCGCACGATGTCGATCGCGTCCGCGATGGTGATGTTACGGATGGCGTTGACGAACATCGTCGCCGCCTGCGGCATGACCGACTCCGCCGCATGGTTCAAACTTTCCTGCAGCCGATCCAGCGGCGCCGACATGCCGAAGCGCCCAAGCGTCCGCTGCGATTGGCCCAGCACGCCCGGCAGCGGAATCCGCACCTGCGGGTTGCCCCAGAAGCCGTTCGATTGCGCCAGCCGGTTGGTTGCGTTCATCGAGGCCAGCGACAGCGCCTCCTTGATCCCCCGGCTCGCATCGCCCTGCGTCAACCCATCCAGCAGCGGCTGCTGCGCAAAGGCGGGCGTGGCGGCGAGCAAAGCTGCGAGGAAAACCCGGCGATCAAAGTGATTCTTCATTGCCTTACCTTACCCCACGCTTCCCGGACGCAGCCCCGGCCTTGAGCCGGGGTGCGATCCGGGACCCAGG
>CAYUOC010000047.1:0-2863 GCA_964446305.1 uncultured Terricaulis sp.
TTTTCCCAACGCTCCGAATGGCGCACCGGCAGACCGAACTTGCGCCCCATGGCGAGAAAGACGAGTTCGGGGACATCGATATTGCAGGCGCGCTCAAGCCCCTGGAACCCGGGCGCGGAATTCGCTTCGCAGATCCGGTAGCCGTCCTTGTCGAACAGGATATCGATGCCGGCGATGTCGAGTTTCAGTTCGCGGGCAACCTGCACGGCGAGTTCGGCCATTTCTGGCGGTGGAACGAACGGCTCGCCGCTGCCGCCAAGAGAGATGTTGGACTTGAAGCCGCCATCCGTCGATCGCCGCTCCATCGCGGCGACAACGCGCCCGTCGATCACCAACACGCGCACATCGCGGCCGTGACTGGCTTTGATGTATTGCTGGAAAAGAAAGTCGGCGGCGGCGGTGGCGCCGTCGAGCAGATTGGCGAGATCGTCAAACTCGCCGCGGCTGTTGCAGAGCACGACGCCGGCGCCGCGCGTGCCTCGCAGCTTCTTCACGACGACAGGAAAGCCCAGCTCGCGCTGAACGAGATCAACGTCAGCGGGGAATTTTCCGAGAATGGTCTTCGGGATTGGCAGCTTTGCGCCGGCAAGCACCTGCAGCGTGTGCAGCTTATCGGCGACTGACTCCACGGCGGCGGGGCTGTTGGCGATGGCCACGCCCTGACGCTCGAAGTGGCGAAGCACCGCCAGCGTGAAATAGCTCGTCTCGCTGCCGCAGCGGGGGATGATGAGATCGGGCTTGTAGAGTTCGCGGCCCTGATAAATGGCCGACCAGCCGTGCTTGGAATCGACAACCAGGTCAAAATTGCTTGGTTTCAGCACCAACAGCTCGATATCGAGCGCGCGCGCAGCTTCCTGGAAGCGTGCCACCTCGTGCGCCTCGGGTACGTCAGGCCCCAGGTCCCGGTTGAAAAATAGCCAGCAGCGCACGGCGATCCCCATCTGAAGCGCATCGGACGATTACGCGGAGAGAGGTGGTTTTGTTCCTTGAAGCTTGTGCGAGCGTATTCTGACCAAATTATATCATTCGCGCGCGACGGTTCTGTAACGGCGCCCGCCGGTGTAGTGTCGCCCGATGCGCGCAAAGGCCCTGCCAGTCATCGATGTCGCGCCGCTTCTAAGCGGTGGAGCCGCATCGCGCGCCGGTGCGGCGATTGGCGAAGCCTGCCGCGATCTGGGATTCTTCTATGTAACGGGGCACGCCATTGGGGCGGACACGCTGAGCGCGCTTGATGCCGCCAGCCGTAAGTTCTTTGCGTTGCCTGAAGCGGAGAAGATGAAGATCGCGATGGCGCGCGGCGGCCGCGCCTGGCGCGGCTACTTTCCCGTCGGGGGCGAACTGACGAGTGGCAAGCCGGACAAGAAGCAGGGTTTGTATTTCGGCCAGGAATTGGACGCCAGCGATGCGCGTGTGCGTGCGGGACTGCCGCTGCACGGCGCCAATCTGTTTCCAGATTCCGTTCCTGAACTGAGGATCGCGGTGCTTCGGTTTATGGAGGAGGCGACGCGCTCTGCGCACGCCATCATGGAAGGCGTCGCGCTGAGCCTCGGGCTCGACGCGCAGTATTTCCGGCGCACCTACACGGCCGACCCGACTTTGCTCTTCCGCGTGTTCGAATACCCGGCTGGTGACCATGAAAGCTGGGGTGTCGGCGAGCATACCGATTACGGCCTCCTGACTTTGCTCGCGCAGGATGAGCATGGCGGGTTGCAGGTGAAAACGCCGAGCGGCTGGATCGATGCGCCGCCGATTGAGGGCGCGCTTGTGTGCAACATTGGCGATATGCTCGATCGCCTGACGGGCGGGGTCTATCGCTCGACTCCGCATCGCGTACGCAATGTCAGCGGCAAGAGCAGGCTTTCGTTCCCATTCTTCTTCGATCCTGGCTGGGATGCTGAGATTGTGCCGCTGCCGGCAAGCGCCAACGCCCGCGACGATTCACGCGAGCGCTGGGATCAGGCCAACGTGCATGCGTTTAGCGGCACATATGGCGAGTACCTGATGGGCAAGGTCTCGAAGGTATTTCCAGAGCTGGCGCGCGACGTGGTTTAGACGCCGCGCTTCTGCCCGAAGAGGTGGATGTGCAAGCGATCTGAATAGTTGAAGCCGTGCGCAATGACGGCATCGATGAAGGTTGGGCCGCGCGCAAGCAGGGCGTTCGACGTCGTACCTTCGGGCATGATGTAAACGCGCTGCGGCGGGAAATCGTAGCGCTCCACAATCGCGGCCGCGGCCGCAACGTCGGAGGCATCCTTCGCCACGAACTTGAGCGAGGTGGAGGTCAGTTGCGCAAACCGGCTCAGCGCGTCGTGCTTCAGGGCGACGTTCGCGTCATTGCCTGAATGGGCGAGCTTGGGGGACACGACGAAAGAGTCGATGCGATCAATCAGGTCTTCACTTGGGACGATTGAGCCGTTGGTTTCGATGTCGACGATCGCGTAATGATCGTCCACGCGTAATGCATCGATCAACTCAACGACGGCGTTCATCTGCAGCAATGGCTCGCCGCCGGTAACCACCATGCCTTCACTTGGCAGCGCTTTGATGCGCGCCGCAGTTTCGGCGATAGTCAGCGCCGTCATCTCCGCGCCGATCTCGAACTTCTTGTTGTTTTCGTGCGCAAACGGCGTGCCGACCCAATTCCAAGTGTAAGCCGTGTCGCACCAGACGCAGTGAAGATTGCAGCCGGAGAGGCGCACGAACGTGCGCGGCCTGCCGATGGCTGGGCCTTCGCCTTGGATGGAGCGGAAAATTTCAGGCTCGCCTTCGCCGTTGCGCGCGAGCTTGAGCGTCCTCATCGCGCCGGCATCATCTCCACCAGCGCGCCGCCGACCGCCATGGCGATCTGCGGGAAGACTTCGCG
>CAYUOC010000047.1:2963-23421 GCA_964446305.1 uncultured Terricaulis sp.
GCCATGTCGTTCGTGCCCGCGCCGATATCGAGCACGATGACGAAGCGGGTGGGCTGCGAGGTGAAGGCGAGGGCCGCAGCGGCGGCGGCATGCGGTTCGAAGATGCCGGTTTCCAGCATGCCGTTGCCAGGCGCGCTGGCGGCGCGGTCGAGCGCTTGCTTGCACTGGGCGATGGAGATGCCTTCGCCTTGAAGCAAGAATTGGCGGCTCAGAAGCGCTGAGACGGCGGCGGCTTCGTTGAAGATGGCTTCGAACGATTGATCGATGCCGCTGCCTGGACGCCAGACGGGGCTGGTGTAGCGGCGCTTCGAATTGATGACGCCTCGCGGCATGTTCGGGGCAAGATCAAGAGACTCGCGGATGAGCTGATCAAGGTAGGCGATGTAAAGCACCAGCGCGTCGCGATGCGTGAACGTGGCGGTCGGATCCATCGAAGGGCGCAGCTTCGTACGCAGCGCGTCCTGCACGTTCGTGGCGCCGAGGACCGTCTTGAACGAGATCAGCGGATCGCGGGCGGTGTCGACGCCGCGATGGGCGTGTTGCAGCGCCTGCGGGCCGAAATAGACCCGCCCGTCATCGACATAGATCACCGACGGCGTCAGCAGGGGATGTTCGGCCCCCGAAATGGCCCCAATCGGCAGCGGCTTCACGCCAACTTCCAGCGGCAGCATCGGGTCAAGGCAGATCGCCGCCTTCGACAAAGCTGTGCCGAAATCGATGCAAATCCTAGCGCGGGAGGTCCAATCGCGTTCGCCGGTATCGTCCATCTCTAGCCCTATACGACGCCGGCGCGTTTAGCGCCAATCCGCTGTTCCGCGCCAGCTGAGCCCGCACTGTGGAGACGACCTTATCCACAGCCCCCTAAGCGGTACTGAGACAGTCCCCCTAAGCGGGGCGCGGCAACCGCAACGACGCGCGCAAGCCGCCTAAGGGACTGCTGCTCAACAGAATATCGCCGCCATGACTGCGGGCGACATCGCGCGCGATGGCTAGGCCAAGGCCAACGCCCTTCTGGTTTCGTGACCGCGTTTCGTCCAGGCGCGAGAACGGCCGGAAGGCTTCCTCGTAGAGTTCTTCCGGTATGCCCGGGCCGTTGTCGTCGACCGATACAGTGATGAATTGATCGCTGCTTGTGATCGAGACGCGGACCTTGTCGCCATGGGCGACGGCGTTGTCGATCAAATTGACCAGACACCGCTTCAATGCCCGGGCGCGCCCCGGGGTCGAGACGCTTTCGGCTGGACCTTCGATGGCGACATCGGCGCCGTTCCGCGCGCTGTCGGCGACGATCTCGTCGACGACCTTGGTGATCTCGACCAATTCGGGCGCTTCGTCGGCGAGGCCCTTCGCGAAGGCGAGGTATTCGTCGAGTGTCTGCTCCATCTCCGCCAAATCGCGCTTGATGTCGTCGATCTCCGGCGATTGCGGCATCATCGCAAGCTGCAGCTTGAGGCGCGTCAGCGGCGTGCGGAGGTCGTGGCTGACGCCGGCGAGCAATTGCGAGCGCTGGTCGATGTGCTTCTTGATGCGTTGCCGCATGTCCTGAAACGCCAGCGTCGCGCCGCGCACTTCGCGCGCGCCGCGGGCGCGGATGTAACCCGTATCTTCGCCACGGCCGAAGCGCTCCATTGCGTCGGCCAGATTCTCGATCGGGCGCACCTGATTGCGGATGAAGATGATCGAGACGATCAAAAGGAAAATTGTGGCGCCGGAAATCCACGCCACGAACAGCGGGCCGGAGCGCGCCTGCACACGGTCGCGATAGGCCTTGAGCTGCAACACGCCATCCTCAACAGGGACGCGGATCAGGACTTGAGGGCCGGGGCAGGTTGAATCGTAGAAGACGTCGCGGTTGATGTCGGTCTGCAGAGCGCGCAGCAGATAGCGATCGAGTGTCGATCCCCAAGCGCGGCAGCGCGGCACGGCGAGTTCGGCGCCGGGTTGCAGCTCGATTTCAAGCCGCAACGGGCGCATCGCGTATTCGCGCAGTTGCTCGAAGTTTTCCTGCGTCGGATTGCGCTCATAGAGTTGAATGACAAGCGCAACGTCGGCTGCAACGCCTTGGCTCATGCGCTTGGATGTCGCTTGCCAGTGGTCGTCCAAGAACACGAGCGTGATGATCAGCTGCAGCAGCGCCGCGGGCGCGACGATGATCAAGAACGTCCGCCAGTAGAGGCCTTTCGGCAGAATGTCGCGAAAGCGCAAGCGTGGTTTGGGCGTCGCGGTCATCAATCGGCTGCCAGCCTGTAGCCGACACCGCGCACGGTCTGCAGGAACACGGGGGCGCGAGGATCAACCTCCATTTTCCGCCGCAGCCGCGTCACTTGTACGTCAACCGAGCGTTCAAGCCCGGCGCCGGTGCGCTTGGCCAATTCCTCACGGCTGATCACTTCGCCGGGCCGGGCGGCGAGAATGCGCAGCAGCGCGACCTCGGCTTCGGTGAGGCGGACAAGTGCGCCTTCGCGTGCGAGCTCTCCGCGCGTATTGTTGAAGCTGAACGGGCCGAAGGTGACAATCTCCGGCGTTTCGCCCCGCGCGGCGATGGTGCGCCGTAGGATGGCGTTGATACGCAGCGCAAGCTCAGCCGGTTCGAACGGCTTGGGCACATAATCGTCGGCGCCGATCGAAAGCCCGCGAATGCGATCCTCCGCCAAGCCGCGCGCGGTGAGCAGGACGATCGGCACCTTGGACGTTTTCCGGACGCTTTCCGCCAGCGAGAAGCCGTCTTCGACCGGCATCATCACGTCGAGGATGAGAAGGTCGAAATCCATACCGTCGAGAAGCTTACGCGCGCCGGCAGCGTCCGCCGCCGCCGAGACCCGCGCGCCGGCGTGTGAGAGGTATTTCTTGAGCAGTTCGCGGATGCGGTCGTCGTCATCCACCAGCAGCAAGTGGGGCGGGCGCTCGAGGGCGTCGAAGGCTGGCGCGGTATTCATGTGCGGGGACCCTGGCAAACGCGGCTCTGCCGTGGTTCGTTACACCCCAGTAGGGCTGGGGTTGAGGTAAAAAATGCTAGGCCGGGTGCTAGTTTGTTGACAGTCATGCTGCGAGACACACAATACCCTGAAAAACCAACCCTGTTGCACTGCACAATTTCAGTGGTGCGGCCGATCGGCAAGTGTCGATCATAGAGGAGGAAGTGCATGGCGGCTCAGCCTTTCGACGATCGTGATGGCTGGATTTGGATGGATGGCGAGTTCATTCCCCACCGCGACGCGCGCGTCCATGTGCTGACACACGCAATGCACTATGCCTCCGCCGTCTTCGAGGGCGAACGTGCCTATGACGGCGTCGTATTCAAGAGCCGCGAGCACAGCGAGCGGCTGCATACATCAGCCAAGCTGCTTGGCTTCAAGCTTCCCTATAGCGCCGAAGACCTCGACCGGGCGAAGGCTGAACTGGTGTCCCGCCAAAAGACGCCGAATTGCTACATGCGCGCGATCGCATGGCGTGGCTCGGAGCAGATGGGCGTCTCGGCCAAGCGCGATGACGTTCACGTCGCCATCGCCTCCTGGGTGTGGGGAGATTACTTCGCCGACAAGATGAAGGGCGTGCGCCTGATGATCGCGCCGTGGCGCCGGCCCGCGCCCGACACCGCGCCCATCGCCTCGAAGGCCGCGGGGCTTTACATGATCTGCACGCTCTCGCGTCACGCCGCGACAGACGCGGGCTTTGATGACGCTATGATGATGGATTGGCGCGGGCAGATTGCCGAAGGCACCGGCGCAAACATCTTCTTTGTGAAGGATGGCGTGCTGCACACGCCGTATCCGGATTGCTTCTTGAACGGCATCACCCGTCAAGCGGTGATCGGCCTCGCGAAGGCGCGCGGCATCGAAGTCGTTGAGCGCGCGATCTGGCCTAGCGAACTCGCAAGCTTCAGCGAGTGTTTCCTTACTGGGTCCGCCGCCGAGATTACGCCCGTGCGCGAAATTGCCGGCCTGCCGTTCAAGCCGGCGGCGATGACCGAGACCATCCTGAACGATTTTGCTGGCCTCACGCGCCGCAAAAGCGCGGCATAACAGGAAGTTCCACGGAACTAAGCGCATGGCGCCTCGTTTCCGGCAGAGAGTTTCTCCGCCGGAGCACGCGCCATGGTCACTTACAGATTTGATCCCGACTACACGGTCACGGGGCGCCATTACGCGCACCCCTTGATCCAGTGGAGCACAATTTTCGCGGGCGCTGTGGCCGCTATCGCGATTGGGTTTCTGTTGAATGTGCTTGGTTTGGCGATCGGCGCGTCTGCGTTCAATCCCTATGAGATCAACGGCCAGGATGAGGCGATCTCCATTGGCGGCGGCCTCTATGTAATGTTTGCGCAGCTGGTGGCGTTCCAGGTTGGCGCCTACATCGCCGCGCGGGGCTCGCGCTATCCGGATCATTTTGGCGGTTTGCTCACGGGCTTTCTCGTGTGGGCGCTGGCTGTTGCATTCGCTGTGTCGCTGGCGACGTTTGCTGCTGGCGCGTTGTCGAGTGGCGACGCCATTCCCTCCGGCGTTGCCGAGACGATCGGCGAATTGAGTGATGCGACCGACGGGCAGGGCGCGAACGCTGCTGATCTGGCGACAGCTGAAGACACTGCCGACGCGCTCGCCGCACTCTCATGGTGGACGGTTGGCGCGCTCTCGCTTGGGTTGGCTGGCGCCGTCGCAGGCGGCTGGCTCGGCTCACATCATCCGAAATGGGAAACGCGTCCGCGTCTCGACGACACGACCGCTTACCAACATGCGCCGAAGATTTGAGGAGAATGCATCATGGGTGAACTTGGCAAAGGCTGCATTCTCTGGGTCATCGGCATCCCGCTGCCGATCATTATTCTTCTGTTTCTGTTTGGGGTGCTGAACTAGGCGTTCGGGACGGTCCACGCTTCCGGCAGGCGCGGAAAGTGACCCCATCTTTCCCATTGCGCCTCATCGTTTCCTTTGGGGCGCGACGCGAGGCCCCATTCGGGCGGATCGGGAAATCCCGACCATGTGTTTCTTATTAGGACGAGATCTTCATCGTCGGAAGTGGCGATGTACTCGATGTCGTTTTGAACGAACCAGTCTCGATCTCGACCGAAAATGCCCTCCGTGGGAAACGCGTTCCAATCAACCTTCGTCCAGGTCAGTGACATTAACGCGCGGTGATGAAATCCGCGCTCTTGCGCATCAACCTGCGGACCTGTTGCGTCCCAAGGGATCGGCTCCCATTCCGGAAAGACGTCATCGCGCTTGTAGATGCTCACGTTGAAGCTTCTTCCGTCTCCGGCGTCATGAAGTGACCATGCAGCGTGGCGATTGGCTGTGTCTTCTCGCCTTGCCACGCTTCTGCCTGCACGTTGGCGATGCGGCGGCCGATTTTTACGACTTTGGCGCGGGCGAAGGTGTCGATGGGTTTGCCGGAGCGGAGATAGTCGATGCCGATGTCGACGGTCTTGGGGAAGCGCTCGCTTTTTGAGGCGATGGCGAGCTGAGTGAGCGCCGTCACCTCCAGCAGCGCTCCGACAACGCCGCCGTGCAGCGCTGGCAGCAGTGGGTTGCCGACGAGGTGCTGGCTGAAAGGCATGACCAGCGTGAGCTCATCGCCCTTGAGTTCGGCGCGGATGCCGAGGAAGCGCGCGTAGGGGATGCGCTCGATGGCGGCGGTGACGCGTTGTTGCGGCGTGTCGCTCATTTCTTCTTCCGCAAGTTCGCGCCGAATTTCCGGCCGTTGTTCGAATTCACCATGAACGCGGCGGCGACATGTGCGATCGGATTGTCCGGCGTCTCGTCGTACGCAACCGCACGCACGAACGCGACGCTGCGGCCGAGCTTGTAGCAATGCGCTTCCGCCAACACGTCGCGCTGCGGCGTGGCCGGGCGCATGTAGTCGATGCGAAGATCGATCGTCGCGACGGTCGTCGGCCGCTCCATCGCGGCGACCGCCGCGGTGCCGCAAAGCGTATCCAGGAATGTCGTGATGACACCGCCGGCGATCACGCCGGTTTCGGGATCGCCGATGAATTCTTCCCGGTAGGGCACGAGGCCCCAAACCCGAGCCGGCTCGATCTTGGTCACCTCCATGCCCAGCGCCTTTGCTTGCGGCGTGAACTGGATCATGGCGCGCACGCGCTGCAGCGGATCGTCGTCGGGGGCGGCGTAGGAGGTCGGCTTGTCGCTCATCCTGCGGTGCTACCAGGGGCGGGCGCACCCCGCCATTGTCGCAAGTTGACGTTTCGTCACTTTTGTGACGTTGTAGGATGACGAACGAGTCATCCGGGGAAGAAGATGAGCGAAGCGGCGGCCAACGTCGAACCCATAGGTAAGCGGGAAAAAACTAAGGTCGCCAACCGGCAGGCGATCCTCGTTGCTGCGCGCGCCGTGTTTGCGGAACTGGGATACGAAGCAGCCACCGTGCGCGACATCATCCGCGGCACCGATCTCGCGAGCGGCACCTTCTACAATTACTTCAAGTCGAAAGAGGAAGTGTTCGACGCCTTGGCTGACGATGGCGCGCGGCGCTTCCGGCCAATCCTGCGCATGGCGCGCGAGAACGCGAATAGCTTCGAAGCCTATCTGCACTCTGCCTTCGTCGCGTACTTCCACTTCATCGTGCAGGACAATCAGATCGAGGGCCGGCCGATCGATGAACGGCGCCCGCACATCTTGCGCATGGATACGCCGGAGATGGTGGCGGTGTACCAAGAGGTGCGACAGAGCCTCGAGGATGCGATCGCACATGGCGATGCGCCGCGCGTCGATGCTGATTATCTGGCTTGCGCCTGCATCGGCATCGCGCAAGAGGTGGGGTCGGCCATGTTGCGCCGTTCGCCGCCGGATATTGACGCTGCGGCAGACTTCGTAACGGGCCTCATTCTGAAAGGCCTCGTGGGCGCGGCCCGCAAAGCTTGATCTAGGAGCTCCGCTTGTCCTGGCTGCGCAAAGCGCTCGTACACCTTGCTTTGTCGCGTTCCGACGAAGCGCTGATAAAGGCTTCCGGCGGCGAGCCACGAACCGTGCGCGGGATGACGCTCGATCCGCGCATGCAGTTTCTGGAAGCGCAGGCGCGTCAACGCGCGATCCCGTGGGATCAGATGACGGTGGCGATGTTGCGCGCGCAAACCGAGGGCGGCGCTGCTTTGTTTGGCGGCGGCAAAGTCTCGGGCGTGCGCGTCGAGAAAATCTACGTCACCGGCCGCAGCCATTCGGTGCCGTGCCGTCTCTACCTGCCGACCGTGCGCGACAATTCCGCGGCGTTGATGGTCTATCTGCATTTCGGCGGCGGCGTGATCGGGTCGTTGGAAAGCTGTCATCGCCTTTGCGGCCTCATTGCGAAGGAGGCGGGCGCGCCCGTCATTTCAGTCGACTACCGGCTGGCGCCGGAGTTCAAGTATCCCGTCGGCCTCGAAGATTGCATCGCGGCCTACAATTGGGCGGTCGATAACGCTGCGCGTTACGGCGCGCCGGTTGGCAAAGCTGCCATTGGCGGCGACTCGATGGGCGGTCTGTTCTCCGCGATCATCGCGCAGGAGATGAGGAAGACGAAACCGCCCGTCGCGCAATTGCTGATCTATCCGGGTATCGACTTCGTCTCTGATACGCCCTCGATGCACGAGTTCGCGGATGCTTGGCCGCTGACGGCGGAGACACTCGACTTCTTCGTGAAGCAGTACTTGCCAGATAGTGCTGACCCGAGTGATCCGCGCGTATCGCCAGGCCGGACGCAAGATTTGCGCGGCCTAGCGCCGGCCCTGATTTATGGCGCCGGTTTCGACATGCTTCTTGACCAAGGCGCCGCCTACGGTGAGCGCTTGCAAGAGGCTGGCGTGAAGGTGAACTACATGCGCTTTGACTCGCTGCCGCACGGCTTTGTTGCGTTTCCATCAGCGGCGCCAGCTGCGGAAGCTGCAATCAAGCAAATCGCACGCGAGACCGCCGCCGCCCTCAAAGGCAATCTCTAGGTGACGGCGCCCGTCGAAGCTGCAGCGCCCCCGGGGCGTCACATCAAAGGGCAAGTCATAGATCGCGGCGCGTGGAGTTGGGCGCTCTTTGAGTGGGCGCGCAATCCTTGGGTGCTGCTCGGCACCATCTACGTCTTCGCGCCCTACATCTCGAACGTCGTCATCGGCGATCCCGTGCGCGGGCAGGCGCTGATCGCGAGTTGGCACACCACGGCTGGCATCATCATCGCGCTCACCTCGCCGTTCCTCGGCGCTGCAGCTGATCGGATGGGCCGCCGCAAACCGCTCTTGGCGGTGAGCACGCTGGCGCTGGCGTTCTGCATCGCGATCAAATGGTTCGCGCTGCCGAATGAGGCGGGCCTGCCGCTTTGGGCGATCGGCTTTTTTACCACAGCGGCCGGGGTCGCCTTCGTTTATACCGAGGTGCTGCACAATTCGATGCTGACACGGGCGGCGCCGCCCGCCGCCATCTCGCAAGTGTCGGGGCTTGGGCTTTCCCTCGGCAATGCGGCGTCCGTGTTGTTGCTCGTCTTCGTGCTGATCACCATGGCGCTGCCCGGTCAGATCGCGCTGCCGTTCATTCCCGATGCGCCGCTATTCGGGCTCGACCGCGCGGCGCACGAGCCGGATCGCGTGGTCACGCTCCTCTGCGCGGCATGGCTTATCGTCTTCTCGATCCCGATTTTCCTCTACACGCCGGACCTCACCACCACTGGGGAAAAGTTCGGCGATGCCGTCCGTCACGGCGTTGGCAATGTCATCCGGACGATCAGAAAGCTGCGCGACTATCAGAACGTCGCGCTCTTTCTAATTGCGCGCATGCTCTACGCCGACGGTAAGACCGCGATCCTGATCTTTAGCGGCGTCTACGCGTCCGGCGTGATGGGATGGGACCTGCTGGAGATGCTGTCCTACGGCATTCTGCTTAGCATTTTTGCTGTCGCCGGCGGCGTGCTGAGCGGTTGGCTCGATCACGCCATCGGCTTGAAGCGCGCGGTGGCGGCCGAGATCGGCGTGACCCTATTGTGTTTGTTGTTCATGGTGTCGATGTCGCCGAATTCGATGTTCTTCATGCCGGTTGAAGCTGGTGTCGCGGTCTGGGAGAGCCCGCTCTTCGCGACAGCGCCAGAGCTCGCGTATCTTGGGTTCGCTATTGTCATCGCTATCTCGATCACGGCCGCTTATGGCTCGAGCCGCTCTCTCATGGCGCGCCTAGCGCCTGCGGGCATGGAAGGAGAGGTTTTCGGTCTCTACGCGCTCTCGGGCTCGGCCACGGCGTGGCTCGCGCCGGCGGTTCTGGCGTATTTCACGACAGCTTATCAAAGCTTGCGCGCTGGATTTGCATCGATCGCGCTGCTTTTGCTAGCGGGGCTAGTATTGTTACTCTTCGTGAAACCGCCTCAGCCGACGCGGGACGCCACCGCATAGGCAGTCGCGGCGGCGATCGCTGTCACGACGGCGCCCCAAGTCATGTCCGTGGCCGTGACACGCCAATCCCATGCTTTCAGCGTCGCTTGATTGGTGAGGTTATAAGTCGCGTACGCTGCGAAACCGAAGATGGCGCCGTTGAGCAGCGCTTTTCCAACGCCGCCGCGCTCCAGGGCCGGCGCCACTGCGAAGTAGGTGATCGCGGCGGTGTAGATGAAGTAGAATGCAATAGCCGCCGGGTAGTTCAATTGTGGGCGCACGATTTCACTAACCATCGGCTGATAGAGCCGCGGCCACATCTGCGTCAGCCAAATGGCGTCGAGCGCAAGGAACGCGAGCGCGCCGACAATCCAGGCGGTGAAGTAACTAGCCATGCGCGGTGTACGCGCGTGCGGCGCGAATGGATCAGGCGGCGTCCGCTTGCCGTAGTTTCTTGTCGACCATGCGCTTCAGGCCATCGGCCACGCTTTGGCGCTCTTCGCAAAGCGCATGCGGCAGGTGGACGAGTTGGTGCAGCGCCGTGACGTGCGTGCGCACGACTTCCGGATCGAGGCGAGCGGTCGCGCCCTGAGATTGCAGGTAGCGCGCCATTTCACGCGCGCCCAGCGCCAAGCTCGGATCGCCAATCTGGCTGGCGACGTCGACGAGTTCTTGCACGGCGCGATAGACCACACGCGCCTGGTGCGCATCGCCCGGCGCCAACTCATTCGCCGCCACTTCGAGCGCGGCGACGCGGGCGCGGGCGAGCGCCGCTTTGAGGTTCAGTTCCTCGTCTTCGCCCTTCATCAACGGTTCGGGAGCGATGTCATCCAGACGGCGGAGCGGGCCGAGATAGTTCAGGTCGGGGCGAGGACGGCGGCGGCAAGGGCCAACATAGCTGGCCGTGACCACAAAAGGCTGTGGCTTGGTAAGCACCGTCTTAACGCGCTGCTGCAGCGCCAACGATGAGATCGGCTTGCGCATATAGCCGTCGACACCGGCAAGACGCGCAACCTCAACGTCGCGTTCGGAGCTGCGGGTGGTGAGCATGAACATGGGGACAGCGCGGTTTGGCGCCTCATCGCTCTGGCGGACGCGGCGGGCGAAATCGAGTCCGTCGCCCGCTGATCCGTCAACCCAGTCCATCAAGACGACGTTTGGATTGATCAGTTTGAGCGCATCCCACGCTTCCATGGTGTTGGCCGCGCCGATCACGCGCTTGAAGCCCATGGCGCGCAGCTGATCGAGCGAAATGCCCCGCTCGTAATGGTTGTCGTCCAGGACAAGCGCGGTCAGGCCGGACGGATCGAATAGATCTCCCCCCTGCATGCTCACGGTTCCAGCTCCCAAATCAGCCTGAGAGCCTAACGCTGATTATTTGATTTTCGCTGAAAGCCGGCGCTGTCGCGGTTAACGTCAGTTAGTGAGTTGGCGCAGGATTGTGGCTGAATCGAAGTAGACGCGCTCACAGACAATGCCCGTGCCGCCCGGTGCGAACTCGAAAACAGCCGCCATGCGCACGCGGATCTTCTTGCCGGTTGGCGCCAGCTCGCCCTGCGGTGTTTGGATTGGCCCTTGGTGTGTGCCGGTGAGCCAAAACTCGGCCAGCACCGCATCCTCCATGGCCCGCAACAAGATCGGCTCGTTGGCTTGGTCGGGAAACGAGCGGCGCGAGGCCTTGAAATAGTTCATCACGGCCTCAGCGCCATCAAACACTTGGCCGGCGCCGAATAACTCGTAGCGCGGATGATCGAACGTGCTGAGGGTCGTGTCGAAATCGTGCGTGATCTCGGAGGCCATGTGCTTGGCGACGAGGGCAATGCGCTGTTCGGCTAAGTCGTTCAAGTCGCTGCACTCCCATGCGTGTTCGAAATAATGGATATTTTCTGCCAGATCTTTCGGGAAAGGCCGGTCGTGAGGTTTTCGATCTCGGTAACGGCATCGATGACGACAGGGTCGCGCATCCGCTCCGCATAAAGCGCGGCAAGTTTGGCGATCAGTGCCAGCATTTCAGAGCACGCATCAAGATACCGGGTGAGGGCGTCCACGCTCATCGTTGTTGCATTCTTGTGTGTCAGCGTATGCGGGTCTTTTGTGAGTTGGTGCATGTCAACGACGTGCGCCATAGATCGCAGGGTGTGTAACTGATCCAGCGCCCGCTGCCGTTTCAGGCGATCGTCCAGTCCCACGAGAAACCATGTGGCGCCGCCGAACAGAATAAGGAGGTTCACAGCCGCTTCGAGCGTCTGAAGGAGTCCGACATTGGTCTCCACCTCCTCCAAGTGCAGCAGTTTGACAGCGCTGCCGAGGGCGATCAGCCCGCCCAAAATGACAGCGCTCACGGCTATCCGGAGCGGCCAGTTGTGCGCGGCAATCTCGCTCGCGCGTTTGGCGGTCTGACGCGCAGTGGTGACGAGCTCACCACAGACACGGCTTAGCCCAGACTCAGGAAAGCGTTGGGCGACGCGTTCACTCAATCGCTCTACGGTCTCGATGATGCGATCGGGATCGAGGGTTTGATATTTCACTGCAAGTTCCGGGCACGTTGCACTGAGCGTTCGTCGAATGCTTGGCCGAAGGCGCTGCCACGAACGTGGCTCACGGTCTCGGCGGCATAGCGGCGGCCGTTAGGTGCTGCGCGGCAGGAGATAACGATGTTCAAGCTTTCGAGCCGCACCAAGGGCATTGGGCTGAACGCTTCCGGCACATAGAGCCGCACGCGCGTGATGTCTGGAGTGTCCTTTAGAACAGTGACTTCGCCGCGAAGCCGATCCGCAAAACGCTGAGCCTGTTCGCCGCGAACGCTCTCCCGCGTCGGCTGGAACGAAAAGGTGGCTGTGGTTTCGTCGTCGCGCAGCGGGCGCACGTTTGTTACGCGGCCCATGCCTTCACTGGCGCACCAGGAGACGCCCTCGAAATCCTCGGCCATTCGGTCGAAGGCGCGGCGCTGATCGTTGTCGAGCTCGCTCCTTTGTGGCGCGACGAGCCGCAGGCGCGGCGCGGCATCTGGATCGAACCGGGCCTGCCAATTGGCCTTGGACGTGTTGAGTTCCAAATCGAAGGCGTAGTCGGACTTGGCAGCCTGGGTCGCCGCGACCGCCTGCGCGAGCAGGGCCGAGCCAGTGGCTTGCGCGGCGGCAGCCGCCGCGAAAAGAACGATTGCCAGCACGGTAGCGACGCGGATCAAGCCGAACATGGGGCGCAACATGCCACGCCGGCGAACGGCGCTCAACGCCGTTGGGAGCCGGGGTTCGACGCGCTACATAGCAAAAGCAATGGACGCCCGCGCGCCGCTCCTGCCATCACCATTCGAGGAATGGTTCGCCGCGCGCGGCTGGGCGCCGCGGCCGCATCAGCTCGAACTTGTGACGCGGGCGCAGGCGAAGCAATCCACACTGCTCATCGCGCCGACCGGCGCCGGCAAGACCCTGGCGGGTTTTTTGCCAAGTCTGATTGAACTTGAGCCGTTGAAGGCGGAGGGGCCGCGGCGGCCACACCGGCTACACACACTCTATGTGTCGCCGCTTAAGGCGCTCACCACGGATGTGGCGCGCAATCTGAATACGCCCGCAAGCGAAATGCAGCTCGGCGTACGGATCGAGACGCGCACCGGGGATACACCCTCATCGAAGCGCCAGCGTCAGCGCGCCCATCCGCCGGATATTCTGCTTACGACGCCGGAGCAATTGTCGCTGCTCATCGCCTCCGAGCACGCGCGCGTCTTCTTCGAAGACCTGCAAGCCGTTGTGATCGATGAAGTCCATGCGCTTGCGCCGACCAAGCGGGGCGATCTGTTGGCGCTCGCGTTGGCGCGCTTGCGGCGCTGGGCGCCTGCGCATCGGCGGATCGGGCTTAGCGCTACAGTCGCCGACGAAGAAGGGCTGGTGCGATGGCTCTTGGGCGGCGATGGCGCCAGCGATATCATTGTCCGTGCGCCACCGGGCGCCAAACCTGTGATTGATGTGCTGGATTCCGACGCCCGAATCCCGTGGTCGGGCCATACAGCGCGTCACGCCATTCCCGAGATTTACGAAACGATCAAGCGCACCAAGCTCGCCTTGGTGTTCGTGAACACGCGTGCGCAAGCGGAGATGACGTTTCAGGAATTGTGGCGCGTCAATGAAGATGCGCTGCCGATCGCTCTGCACCATGGCTCGCTCGATGTCGCGCAGCGGCGGAAGGTCGAGGCGGCGATGGCGGAGGGCAAGCTTCGGGCCGTCGTGTGTACCTCGACGCTCGATCTCGGAATCGATTGGGGCGATGTTGACCTCGTGATCCAGATTGGCGCGCCGAAAGGGTGCGCCCGGCTGGTGCAACGGATTGGCCGCGCCAATCATAGGTACAATGAGCCGTCGCGCGCGCTATTGGCGCCCAGTAACCGGTTCGAGGTGTTGGAGTGCCGCTCAGCGCAAGAGGCAGTGGAAGAAGGCGCGCTCGATGGAGAGTCTCAACGTGTCGGCGGCCTCGATTGTCTGGCGCAGCACATCATGGGATGCGCGTGCGGCGAACCCTTCGATGCTGATGAGCTCTACGCGGAGATCGTGAGCACTGCGCCTTATGCCCAGTTGACCCGTGCGCAGTTCGATCGCGCGATCGATCTGGTCGCCACAGGCGGCTACGCGCTGCGCTCCTACGATCGCTATCGCCGGATCGTACAGGACCCGCAGACCAGCCGGTGGCGAGCGCGAAATGCGTCGGTCGCGCAACAGCATCGAATGAATGTCGGCGCCATCGTCGAGTCAGAGATGCTGGATGTTCGCCTTGCCCACCGCGTTGGGGCGCGCCCGCGCCCCGGTACGCCGAGGAGCGAAGGGGCGGCGCCAATGGTTGCTGGGCGTAGGCTTGGGCAGATCGAAGAATATTTTATCGAGGGCTTGGCGCCGGGCGATACTTTCTTGTTTGCGGGCGAAATCCTGCGGCTCATCGGCGTGCGCGAAACGGATGCGTTGGTCGTGCGCGCGAGTGACCAGCAAAACCCAAAAATTCCGTCCTATGCTGGGGGTAAGTTTCCGCTCTCAACCTTCCTGGCCGACCGCGTGAGGAACATGCTGCACGACGCGAAGCGGCAAAAAGCGCTACCGCCGCAAGTCCGCGATTGGATCAAGATGCAAAAGCGGCGCTCCGTCGTGCCAGCGCCCGACGAGATGCTCGTCGAGACGTTTCCGCGCGCCAACAAACACTACCTTGTTTGCTACCCGTTTGAGGGACGATTGGCGCAGCAGACTTTGGGCGTGCTGATCACGCGCCGGCTGGAACGTCTGGGCAGGAACCCCATCGGCTTTCTCGCGAGTGAGTACGCGATGGCTGTGTGGGGCCTAGAGCCGATGGGCGATGTCGATCTCGCGCAGCTCTTCGATGAAGATATGCTGGGCGACGATCTCGAGAATTGGCTTGCCGAGAGCACGCTGATGAAATCGACATTTGCCAAGTGTGCGGTGATCGCCGGTATGATCGAGCGCAATACGCCCGGGGCCGTACGCAAGACAGGCCGGCAGGTGACGTTCTCGGCGGATCTCATCTATGACGTGCTGAAGCAATACGAGCCTGACCACATCCTGATGCAGGCGGCGTTCGCGGACGCGGGCGAAGGATATCTCGATATAAAGCGCCTCGGGGCGCTACTCCGGCGTGTGAAGGGCAAGATTGTGCACCGAGACCTGCCGCATGTGTCGCCGTTCGCGGCGCCGGTGATGCTGGAAATGGGGCGTGTGGGCGTGCGCGGCGGGGCCGATGAGGCGGTGCTTGAGGATGCCGCGTCGCTGATCGCCGAAGCCATGAGCTGACGTGGCGGAGGCTTGCCTCACGCGCGAGGGGAGCGCACGCTTGAGCAAAACACGGGGAAGATGATGCGGGCGATTTTGGCGGCGGGGCTTCTGTTTGCACTTACCGGAGCGGCAAGCGCGCAAGTAAGTGAATCAACGCGCACGGCGAACGCCAATTTTGCGCAAACATTGCCTTGGACCGATCGCGAGGATGAGGACTTCGCGGCGCGCGGGTTTGTCGCCGCATCCGATCAGCCGCAGATCCGCGGCGCCGATGGCCGCGTGATTTGGGACTTCACCGCCTACGACTTCCTGCAGGGCGACGCGCCGGAGACGGTGAACCCAAGCTTGTGGCGGCACGCGGGTCTCCTGGTGCGCGCGGGACTCTTCCGCGTCACGGATCGCGTCTATCAGGTGCGCGGCTTCGACGTGTCGAACATGACGATCGTCGTAGGCGATAGCGGGCTGATCATCATCGATCCGCTTTCAAGCGCCGAAACCGCAGCGGCCGCTCTCGCCTTGGCGCGGCGCACGCTCGGTGAAGCGCCGGTACGCGCCGTGATCTACACCCACTCGCACATCGATCATTTCGGCGGCGCGCGTGGCGTTGCGCCTGATGCGACAGGTGTCGAAATCATCGCGCCGGAAGGCTTCATGGAACACGCGGTGACGGAGAACGTCATCGCCGGCAACGCTATGGGGCGTCGCGCCATGTATCAGTTCGGTTCAGGGTTGATCCCGGGGCCGGAAGGGCAGCTTACCTCGGGCATCGGCATCGCAGTGTCGGCCGGGACCTACACGCTCATCCCGCCAACGCGGACAATCACACGCACGGGCGAGACGCTGACGATCGATGGCGTGCGCATCGAATTTCAGTTGACGCCGGACACCGAGGCGCCGGCGGAGATGAATTTCTTCTTTCCCGATCTCGGCGTCCTGTGCATCGCGGAAAACGCCACCGCCTCGATGCACAATATCCTGACCCCGCGTGGCGCGCTGGTTCGCGATACCAAGGCGTGGGCGGACTATCTCACGGAAGCGCTACGGCTCTTCGGCGACCGCGCCGAAATCATGGTGGGTAGTCACGCATGGCCGCGCTTTGGCGGCGACCGTGTTCGTGATTTTGTCGCCAGTCACCGCGATGCCTACAAATACCTGCACGACCAGACCGTGCGGCTGATGAATGCCGGTTACACCGATCGAGAGATCGCCGAGCAGGTGCGTTTGCCCGCGTCACTGTCGGCGCGCTGGTTCAATCATGGCTATTACGGCACGATGATGCACAATTCGCGCGCCGTGTATCAGCGTTACATGGGTTGGTACGATGCAAACCCCGCGAACCTAAACCCTCTGCCGCCGGCCGAGGAAGGCGTGCGCTTCGTGCGCGCCATGGGCGGCGCCGAGCGTGTGCTGGCAGAGGGCCAGCGTGCGTTCGATGAGGGTGACTATCGCTGGGCGGCGCGCGTGTTGAACCATCTTGTGTTCGCGGAGTCCAACAACACCGCGGCGCGCCAATTGCTGGCGCGAACACACCGGCAGATGGCCTATCAGGCTGAGAGCGCCATCTGGCGAAACATTTATCTCGTCGGAGCGCGTGAGCTTGAGCAAGGAACGCCGGATCGGCCGCCCGCGGTCATGAGCGCCGATCTTATCGGCGCGACGCCGACGAGCTACATCCTCGATCTGCTGGCCGTTCGTCTGAATCCTGAGCGCCTCGGCGATCGTCGCTACGCGTTCAATCTTGTCTTCCCCGAACGCAACGAGCGCTTTGGCGTGACGATCAACAACGGCGTGCTGGTGCACGAACGCGATCAGACCGTGGCGGGCGCGCCGACGATCACATCGTCGCGTGCGGTATTCTTGCAGGCCATGGCGACACAATCCATGGCGCGCGCTGTGCTGTCCGGACAAATCCGCATACAGGGCAACAGAAGGTCGCTTGAAGGCCTGGGGGAAGTGTTCGACAACCCGGACCCGAATTTTTCCATCGTCACGCCCTGACGAATCCGATCTGATCGAGGCGCATGCCGCTCCTGTCGCAACCAGCACCGAAGCCAGAGCGCCCGCGTAAGACGGTCGCGGCGCGTGCGCGGCCGCCGATGGCGATCGTCGGCGATAGCGTTGAAATGCGGCTGGGCGATACCCTGATCACGGCGTTGCCTGAGGGTGCGTTGTGGGTCGGCGCGTCCAAGACGCTCATCGTTTCCGATTTGCATCTGGAGAAGGGCTCCGCGTTCGCGTTGCGCGGGCAGATGCTGCCGCCCTACGACACGCATGCCGCGCTGATGAAGCTCACGGCCATGATGCTGCGCCTGCAGCCGGAGATTATCGTCTCGCTCGGCGACAGCTTCCACGATAGCGGCGGTCCCGCGCGCATGGATGCACGGGACCGCGAGCTCTTGCAGCTGCTCATGTCACGATGTGACTGGGTTTGGGTTGAAGGCAATCACGATGGCCGCGCGCCCGAAACCCTCGGCGGCGCGTTCCATGAGGTACTGCACATCGGCTCACTTGTGCTGCGTCACCATCCAACCGAAGCCGAGGCGCCTGGAGAAATCGCGGGACACCTGCATCCGTGCGCGCGCGTCATCGGCCGGGGGCGCAGCGTGCGGCGGCGTTGCTTTGCTACGGATGGCGCGCGGATGGTGATGCCCGCGTTTGGTGCGTTCACTGGCGGGCTGAACGTGTGCGATGGGGCTTATGCGAAGATATTCCCGGACGGCGTGACCGCGCTCGTGTTGGGCAAAGTTCGTGTTTTGCCTGCGCCGAACGAACGGCTTGTCGGCGACTAGAAGCGGTGTAGCGCCGTTGCAAGCGGGATGATCATGCAGATAATCATCGCGCCGCCAGTCAGGACCTGGCGCAGCACCGGATACCAAGCGGGCGCGCCGGCATCGCGAGCGCTACGATAGTCCCACATCGCCTGCACTGCGAAGAGTCCCGCGAAAATAGCAGCGGCGCCCAAGACCGGCGTCACATAGACAACCAGGGTTGCCAGCGCCCAACCCGCCAACGCCGGTAAAGCGCTGAAGAAGAGCCGCAATCCGTTCGGCGCTTGCGGTGCGCGCATGATCTCAAACCCGCACCGCACGCCGCCGAGAAACGAAAGCAACACGGCGGCATAGAGTGAGAAGCTGATCGCGCCCAGGCGCGCCGTGCTGGCGTGTTCCGAAAGTGAGATCAGCGCCGTGACCGCTAGTGGCGCGAGACCGAGAAAGCCCAATCGAAGCGCGGCGCGTGGCAGGAGAGGCGGCGTATCGCTCACGGACGGCGGAATACCACGGCCGCGCCCCAGCCCGCCAATAGCGCCAGCAGCACGGTGACGATCCCGTAAAGCCACGAGACATTCATCGCGAGGTCGTGGATCGTGCGCTCAATGCCCACGCGTGTAATCGCGATTGGAATCCGTTGGCGGGAGATCAAACGCCCGTCGCGGAACAAGTATGTATCGGCGTGATACTGCGCGATTGGCGCATTGGCAGGCAGTCGCACGACAGCGCGAAACAGGCCGCCGCGATACGCCGTCAGGCCGCCGCGCACGCCTTCTTCCGGCGGACGTGAGTACCATTGGTAGAGATTCTGTTCGTGCCGGAGGCGCACGAGCGCGGCGCGATAAGCTGATGGATCGCCACCGGCGGGGATCGCGCTTGCGAGACGCGCCGAGGCGGCCGGATCGAGTTGATAGCGCCAGATCGATTCAGGGCTGGCGATCTCGCGTAGCGGGCGGCTGGAGAGAACGGCGAAGAATGAGGGCGCTTCGCTGAAACGCACAGGATCGCCATTGACCCAGATGCCAAACGCGTTGACGACGCCGAAGGCGCGGCGCTTGCGCATGACTGTTGTTGGCTCATTAGGTCCACGAAGCACCACCACGATGTCGCCTCGCCCACGCCGGTCCGGATTGACGCCGAAAACCGTAATGTATGAGCCGCCGTACGTTGAGCTTACGGTGATGTTCTCGTCGGCGACGCCGGCGGGAAGGTCGTCCGCGACATCGCTGCCAGGCTGCTGCTGCGCCGAGGCTGGCGCGCCGGCGAGGAGAGCAACAGCGAGGGCGGCGAGCAGGCGCTTCACCACAAGCCTCCACCGAGTACATATTGCTCTTCAGGCGGGATCACGAGATCGAACAGGAACTTCGCGCTGGCCGCGACCAGCAGCGCCCCAAGGATGCCGCGGATGTACTCGGCTTTGACACCAGCGCCGACACGCGCGCCAATCTGCGCGCCGACGACGCCTCCCGCCATCAATAGGAGCGCAAGAACCAGATCCACGGTCTGCGTCGCCATCGATTGCAACACCACAATCAGTGACGCGATCACCAAGACTTGGAATTGCGATGTCCCGATCACCACGTTTGTCGGCATCCGCAACAAATAGATCATAGCCGGGATCAGAATGAACCCGCCGCCAATGCCCATGATCGCGGAGAGGACGCCGATCGCAAAGCCGATGCCCAGTGGCGGCAACACGCTGATGTAAAGGCCCGAGCGCGGAAAGCGCAGACGAAAGGGCAACGTGTGGGCGATCGACTTGAGCGGGCGGCGCAGGATCGAAACGCTCTTGGGCGGGCGCCCGCGCCAGAAGCGATAGCTCTCGCGCACCATCAAGAAGCCGACACTGGAGAGCAAGAATAGATAAAGGATGGAGACAATGAGATCGAGCTGACCAAGGCGCAGCAGGCGCTCGAATAGCGCCACGCCGCTGGCGCTGCCTAAGACACCGCCAATCGAGAGCAAGAGCCCCATGCGCCAGTCGACGGACTTGCGCCGCGTCTGCGTCATGATGCCGGAGAAGGAGGTCGCCGCGATTTGGCTGGCGCCCGTCGCCACAGCGACAGGGGCGGGCACGCCCAAGAACAGCAGCGCTGGTGTCATGATGAAGCCGCCGCCGACGCCGACTAGGCCCGACACGAATCCGACGCCGCCGCTCACCAATAGGATAAGCAGCACGGCCACCGGCATCTCGGCGATCGGCAAATAGATCAAAATTCTGCTCTGAACTCAGCGCCGCAGCACTATGCCCGCGGCCCTTATGGGGAGGGTCGCGCGCTGAGGCAACGCCGCTTCGCCGCTAATTTTTGTGTACCGCAGCCTTAGGTGGCGGGGCGGGCGGTGTTCCAGGCGCGCGGGCCAAATTCGCCGTTGGCGACTGCACTTGCGGCGCGCGGGCGGAAGGCCTGGGCACGCGCCCGGGCTTGCTCAACCTGCATCTGCGCCAGTTGTGCTTCGACCGCGGTCGCGCGCGCTCCGGCGTCCTGATCGCCCTGACGAGCGGCCACGAGGAACCAGAACAGCGCCTCCGATGCGGAAGCATTTACGCCACGGCCCTGCTGGTAGAGGACACCCAGATTGTACTGGCTATCCGC
>CAYUOC010000048.1:0-6884 GCA_964446305.1 uncultured Terricaulis sp.
GATGTGCTGGAAGCCCCTGGGTCCCGGATCGCGCTTCGCGCGTCCGGAATGACGGAAAAAGGGAAGCAAGTGTCAGACATCCTAACAAACGCCGCCAGCGGCCTCGGCCACATCACGCTGAACCGCCCCGCCGCACTGCACGCACTCAACACGCACATGTGCGCGAACATGATCCAAGCGCTGCTCGCCTGGCGCGACGATCCAGAGATTCACGCCGTCCTGCTCGATCACGCGCCCGGCACGCGCGGCTTCTGCGCTGGCGGCGACATTCGCATGATCGCGGAGAGCGGCGCGACGGATAGCAAGGAAGCGCGCGCGTTCTTCTTCACCGAATATCAGCTGAACCATCTTCTGTTCAGCTACCCCAAACCCATCGTCGCGCTCATTGACGGTGTCACCATGGGCGGCGGTGTCGGCATCTCGATGCCCGCGCGCTTCCGCATCGCCACCGAGAACACGACGTACGCCATGCCTGAAACCGGCATCGGCTTGTTTCCGGATGTCGGCGGCGGCTGGTACTTGCCGCGCAAGCCTGGCCAGATCGGCATGTGGCTGGCGCTCACAGGCGCGCGTCTCAAAGCGGCGGACTGCCTCATCGCCGGCATCGCCACGCACTACATGCCGACGGAAATCCTCTCCGCCGCTCGCGCGCAAATCGCCGGCGCCGCGCAAACGCACGACGCGACGCGCGCGCTCGAAAGCGGGTTGGACGCGTTGAGCGAAGGGGCAGGCAAGCCGAAAGAGCTGACGCCGGAAAACATCGAGCGCATCAACCGCTTCTTCGCGCTGGATAGTGTCGAAGCGATCTTCGCCGCGCTCGAAGCGGATGGCTCCGATTGGGCCAACGCCCAGCTCGCAACACTGCGCACCAAATCGCCGCAAGCCATGAAGGTGAGCTTCCGGCAAATGCGCGAAGGCGCGCTCATGGCCAGTTTCGCCGATGAAATGCGCAGCGAATATCGCCTCGCCTCGCGCGTCGCTTCGCGTCACGATTTCCAGGAAGGCGTTCGCGCGCTGATCGTCGACAAGGACAATAAGCCAGTTTGGGCTCCGGCAACGCTCGAAGCCGTCAGCGATGCGCTGCTCGACGAACTCTTCGCGCCGCTGCCGCCCGCAGAGGAGTGGTCGCCGCTCGCGTAGCGGCTTGCCAGGCGGTAAGCTGCGACGCACAATCGGCGCATGAATGCACGCGCGCCGGTGAAGTTATGGATGTGGGGCGCCTGGGCCGCCGCCGCGTTCGCCGTGTTTGCAGCCGCGTTCCTTCTCAATCTCACCTATGTCTATGGCGCGCAACTCATCGATCCGGCGGGATCGCCAGGGCTTGCGCTGATGCGCTTGGCCGTCTCGCCGGTGCTGACCGTCGCTGGCTTGGTGCTCTCGGTCGTGGCGCTTGTGTTGCTTCTGTTTCGCCGCTTCTCCCGCGTGCTGCTGGCGGGCCAGGTTGGCGTTGCGCTGTTGTTGTTTGCGCACGCTGGCGTCGAAGCCTATAGGCTCGCGCAAGCAAGCTAGGCGCTCGCCGCGCACACCAGCAACGAGAAGGACTATCCATGACCCGCGTCGCATTTATCGGTCTCGGCAACATGGGCTCCGGAATGGCCGCCAATCAGGCGAAGGCTGGCCGCGAAGTCGTCGCCTTCGATCTCTCCGCCGACGCCATGAACAAGGCGAAAGAGCAGGGCATGAAGCCCGCTTCGAGTGCCGGCGAGGCCTGCAAGGACGCCGACATCGTCATCACCATGCTTCCCGCCGGTCAGCATGTCCGCGACGTCTATCTCGAAGCCATTCTGCCGAATGCGCCGAAAGACGCGCTGCTCATCGATTGCTCGACGATCGACGTCGATAGCGCCCGCACCGTGGCGCGTGACGCATCGATGCAGGGCTTCCGCTCCGCCGATGCGCCAGTATCCGGCGGCACCGCAGCGGCCGCGGGCGGCACACTCACCTTCATGGTTGGCTGCCGTGAACAGGATTTCGGCGACATCGAGGAAGCGTTGAAGCCGATGTCAAAGGCGACCATTCGCGCTGGCGATAGCGGCACGGGTCAAGCGGCGAAGATCTGCAACAACATGCTGCTCGGCATTTCGATGATCGCCACCAGCGAGGCGTTTGCGTTGGCGGAATCGCTCGGTCTCGACGCCCAGCGTTTCTTCGACATATCCTCGAAGGCTTCGGGCCAGTGTTGGTCGATGACCTCGTATTGTCCCTGGCCGGGCCCGGTGCCGGCCGCGCCCTCGAACCGCGATTATGAAGGCGGCTTCGCTGCGGCGATGATGCTGAAGGATCTGAAGCTGGCGCAGGACGCTGCCGATACGTCCGGCGCGCCAACGCCGCTCGGCGGCGCCGCGGAAGCGCTCTACGGCGAACTCGTCCGCGGCGGCTACGGCGGCAAGGACTTCTCGATCATCCTGCAGATGCTGCGCGGAACGCTGCCGTTAAACCGCGAATAGCGCGTTTATCGCGGTCAACAGGTCGCCCAGCAAAACTGGCTTCACGAGCACCGCATCAGCCCCCGCAGCGCGCGCCGCCGCTGTGTGCTCAGCGCCAGCCGTGCCGCTGACGATGATTACCTTCGCAGTGCTGAGGGCCGGATCGGCGCGCACCGCCGCCACGAACGTCAGCCCATCCATGCCCGGCATGTTGCGGTCCGCCAGGATGAGAGTCGCGGGGCGCTCACTGAGCGCGGCCATCGCTTCGGCCCCGCTCGCCGCCGTGCGTACGCGTTCGACGCCGGCCTTGCTCAGCACGCGCGCCAACAACGTCCGCATGGCTTCGTGATCGTCCACGATCAGAGCGTCGAGGTCGGCCAGCTCCATACGCGCGAGGCTAAGCTGCGTCGCCTCAAAACAAAATGGCCGGAGCTTTCGCTCCGGCCATCAGGTTCAGTCCTTGCGGGCTGATTAGTATTGCAGGCGGAGCGACACACCGTAGGTGCGCGGCTCGTTCGGGAACACGACGCGCGAGTTCTGCAGCGGCGGCGCAAAGGCGCCGACATAGTAGAACTCGTCGGTGAGGTTGGCGCCGAACAGTTCGAGTGACCAACGCTCGTTTTCCGGACCGATGCCGATGCGGCCGTTGAACACCGCGAACGACTCGTTGTCGGTCGCGCCGTCCGGGTTCCGGCTCAGCGTTTGCGTCCGGTACTCGGAGTTCCAGCGGCCATCGAGATAGAAGAGCGCGCCGAGATTGCCGCCCAGCGGCACGCGATAAGCGATGGCGCCCGTCACGGTCCATTCCGGAGCGAACGAGAGCGGATCGCCAGCGGTCACCGTGTTCGGCACCGGGTCGAGCGTGTTGAACACGACCGTGCTGTCATAATACGCGTCCGTGTAGACCACGCCGGTGTTGATGTTCAGGCCTTCAAACGGGTTCATCGCCAGTTCGAGTTCAACGCCTTGGCTGATCACGTCCGGCACGTTCCGGGTGATGAAGTTGAAGCCGTTGAACGCGTTCAGCTGGTAATCCGAAATCTGCTGGAAGAAGCCCGTGACGTTGAACGTCGTTGAGCCACCGAACAGCGTCGTCTTCACGCCGACCTCGTAGGAGTCGGTGAATTCGGGCTCGAACGCCAACTGGCCGACATTGAGAGCAGCCGGGTTGGTGGTCGACGGCCGGATCGCGAAGCCAGAACGGTCGATGTTGAAGCCGCCCGCCTTATAGCCGCGCGAGTAGCCGCCATAGAGCATCACGTCATCGCTGAGGTGATAGGCCAGCGACGCGGTGCCGCTGAACTCTTCCTCGTCACGGTCGCCCGTCCAGTTGCCGTTGGCGATCGGGTTCACAGCCGGGTTGCAGGCCAGCGCCATTGCCGTTGCGCCCGCAGCCGTGCCTTCGATGAAGCGAACGATGCCGAGCGGGAAGCCCGGCGCCGCGGCGTTGTTGCTGAGCAGGCCGGCAGTGGCGGTTTCAAGCGCCTGCAGCGTCGAGCAGGTGTTGTTCACCGCATTCAGGTTAGCCGTGAGCTCCTTGCTCTCATCGCTGTAGCGCAGGCCGAGGGTCAGGATCAGATTGTCGCTCAAGCTGATCTCGTTGTGCGTGAACAGCGCGATGCTCTGGGTTTCGACGTTCCAGGTGTCCGCTTGTTGGCCCTGACCCGAAGCAGCGGGCGCCAGCGGGTTGAGCGCGATGGCCGTGTTCGCCGCCAGCAGCTGCGGGCCGGTCATCGTACCAACGAAGGGACCCGCCGGATTGTTGAGCACGGCAGCAAAGATAGACGGAACGCCGCCGCCGCAGAAATCGAACAGCTCAGCCGTTCCAAGGCAGCCAGAGGAAACCGCCGAGTTGGAGAACAACGACGATTGTGCGCCCACACGAATGCGGTCGGTGGTGTCGATCGTTTCATCCGCGTAGAAGGCGCCAACGAGCCAGTTCAGACGCCCGGTCTCGCCCTGAAGGCGGATTTCCTGCGTCATGTTCTCGATGTCGAGTTCGAGGTTGTCGCGGTAGGCGACATCGGCCGAGGTGAAATCGACGTCTTGATCGCGCGTCGCGCTCCAGTCGCGAACCGCGGTGATCGAGGTCAAGTTGATGCCGCCGAGGTCCCAATCGAGTTGAGCCGAGAAGCCGATCTCTTCGGTGGTTTCGCCGTAGCCGCGGCCTGGCGTAACCGTCATGCGGCGGTCCTCAGGGGCGACCGGGAGAACGCCGGGGCCGTAGCCGGCCAGCAGCGAGAGGCCGTTGATGATGGCGGAGGTGGTTCCTGGCTGCAGGAGCGTAACACCGCAGCAGACGGAGTCGCTTTCAGCGCCATCGAGGATGAAACGCATCGAAGCGTTCGGGCCGAGATCAAGCGTTGCTTGCGCGCGCGCCGACCAACGGCTCGAGCTGTTGATCTCATCGCCACTGGTCGCGTCGGTGATGTAACCGCCGCGATCGCGGATCACGCCGTCAAAGCGCATGGCAAACGAGTCAGTGACCGGCATGTTGACGCCGGCTTCGAGGCCGTATTCTTCGAGATCGTCGAGGCCGTAGCTGCCTTGCAGGTACATGCCCGGCTCAAAGCCAGGGCCGGCCGAGATGACGCTGATGGCGCCGGCCGAAGTGTTGCGGCCGAACAGCGTGCCTTGCGGGCCGCGCAGAACTTCGACGCGCTCAAGTTCAGGAAGATCGGCGAGGGCAGCGCCCGCACGCGAACGATAAACGCCGTCGATGAAAATACCGACGGCGCCTTCAAAGCCTGGGTTGTCCGAACCGGTGCCGATGCCGCGGATACGCGCGATCGTGCCGGATGAATTCGATTGGCCCGTGCCCATCGACAGCGACGGCGCAACTTGCGTCACGTCGCGCAGATCTTGCACGCCGGAGTTTTCGAGTTGTTGGCCGCTGACGGCCGTAACGGCTAGCGGGACGTCTTGGATCGCCGCTGCACGGCCCGTCGCTGTAACGACGATTTCGTCGGTTACTTCATCCGCGTCTTGAGCCAGAGCGGGCGAAGAAAACGCGCCCATTGCCGCGAGCGACGCGCCCGAAAGCAGAATCCGACCCCAATTTGACTTTTTGCTCATCGCCGTCCTCCCAGTGCCCGGATCACCTTCTTTGGGTGTCCGCGGCAGACCATTGGCTTAGTCGGGCTGACGAGCGGGTGCTCCCCCCGCGCCCTACCTCTCCGTCTCGCCATTGCAAGCGCTAACCCATTGGGTGTCAACGGGTCCCATCTGGATAACTTGACGCCCGCGTCATGGCGGCTCGCCCCTGAGGCGGCGCGGTCACAGTGACGTGACGGCGCCGCAAGGTCGCCCCTAGTCCGTTTGGCCTAGAGGGACGTCCGCCACAATCTAAGATGGCGGTATCGGAGCCTGTCCGCACGCCAAGGGTGCATTCCCATCTCCTGCTTAACCGAGGCGAGTCGCGCGCTATAAGCGCGGCCATGTCGGCAGCGCTCGTCTTGTTTTCGGCCGGCCAGGACTCGGCCACCTGCCTCGCCTGGGCCCTCGATCGCTTCGAGCGGGTGGAGACCATCGGCTTCGCCTATGGGCAGCGGCATTCGGTTGAGCTGGCGCAGCGGCCGATCCTCCGCTCCGCCATCGCAGGCCTCCGACCGGCCTGGGGCGAGCGTCTTGGCGACGACGTCGTGGTCGATCTGGCCGGCTATGGCGCGTTGGCTGAAAGCGCGCTCACCAGCGATCGCGCCATCGAGATGACCGCGAGCGGCTTGCCGAGCACGTTCGTGCCCGGCCGAAATTTGGTGTTTCTCTCAGTCGCCGCGGCGCACGCCTATCGCCGTGGCGCCGCGACACTCGTCGGCGGGATGTGTGAGACGGATTTTTCCGGGTATCCGGATTGCCGGCGCGCGACACTCGACGCGATGGAGCAAGCGCTTTCGCTCGGGCTGGCCACGCCGCTCACGATCGCAACGCCACTCATGCATCTCACCAAAGCGCAGACCTGGGCGCTCGCGCGCGACATCGGCGGCGCGCCACTCGTCGACGCGATCCTGGAACACAGTCACACATGCTACGAAGGCGACCGCGCACAGCGCCATGATTGGGGCTATGGCTGTGGCGTTTGCCCTGCATGTGATTTGCGCGCCAAAGGCTGGCGCGCATTCACAGCTCAGGCAGTTTGAGAACGCAGAACGCCAGGGCGGGCGGGGCGAACGGGGAAAGGGGCCACGAGGCCCGCCCTAGCGCTTCGCCGACTTATCGCGGGGTGGCGATGTAGGCGTCGGCGACTTTCACGGCGAATTGGCGGATCGCGCGGCGTGCTTCGGTCCACGTCGTGGCGGCGCCGCCGAGATCAGCTAAGCTATGATTGTAGCGGCGATGCGTGACCTCGGTGGTCGCGCCGTTGGCCCCGCGCACAACAGCGCGCAGCTCCGCGCCGCCAATCGAAACCGATTGGAAATCGAGCGAAGGCTGATCAAACAATTGCTGCATTGTCGGCCGGTT
>CAYUOC010000048.1:6984-9190 GCA_964446305.1 uncultured Terricaulis sp.
GAGCGGCGCGGCAAGCAAAACCAAGAAAAGCGCACGGATCATGTCATTCCCCGCCGTTCAACGCGGCCGGACCGTGCGCGTCCGGCGCTGCAATGGCAAGTGACGCTTGCAGCACGATCAAGCGGTCCAACGCAGGTCGTCGTCGAGATCGACGGCCTCGGCGGGTTGGTCTTTATCCGCTTCGCGGCGGAGCGGTCCGGCATAATGCGGATCTTGGCCGAAGCGCCGGTCAGGTCCGAAGAAGGTGCCGGTGCGCACGAACATTCGCGTGTCCGTCAACACGTTGGAAATGCGGTCGAACAGCAGCCGCGCGCTGATCGGCTTTTTGACGAAGCCGCTTACGCCCGCGTCACGGGCGGCGGCAACGCGCGAAATCTCGGTATGCGCCGTTAGCATCAGGATCGGGATGTAGGGGTTGGGGCTATCGTGATTGCGGCGGACCATGTGGGTGAAGGCCAAGCCATCCACGGGCGCCATCTTCCAGTCGACGATGATCAGATCGACTGGCCGGGCGCGCATAACATCGAACGCCATCGCGCCGGTTTCGGCTTCCGTCACTTTGGAAATGCCGCCGGCCCGCAACAGACAGCGCACGAGAAAGCGCATCTGCTTGTTGTCGTCGACAACCAGTACATGAATGTCGTTCAGCGTCGCCACTGACCGCCCCGCTCTAAGTCCCGCTCCTCGTAGAAGCGCGCGAAATTGCAAACGGATGGTAAATTTCGAAGTTTTCGTGAAACGAAAGTCGCCGCCGACCCAGTAGATCGGCGGCGGCTTCAAGGTTTCACAGTCGTACGGACCAAGCTGACGGTCCGTTCAACTTTTATGGCGCATCAACCAGGACGATTTCAGCGTCTTCGCCGGCTTCGATGCGAAGCTCAGCTTCGTCCTTGATCGCGGCGCCATCGCGCGGGCCGAGTTCGACGCCGTTCACGCTCGCCTTGCCCTTAGCGAGCGCGAGATAGGCGAAGCGGCCCGGCGCCAATTGATAGGCGACGCTCTGACCGCTCTTCAAAGTCGCGGCCAGCAGGCGTGCGTCTTGCCGGATCGGCAGAGCGCCGGCCTCTTGATCTTCGCTGTAGCCCGAAGCCAACGTCACCAGCGAACCGGCGCGCTCGTCTTTCGGAA
Source organism: uncultured Terricaulis sp. (assembly GCA_964446305.1). Classification (GTDB taxonomy): domain Bacteria; phylum Pseudomonadota; class Alphaproteobacteria; order Caulobacterales; family Aquidulcibacteraceae; genus Vitreimonas. The sequence goes on from CAYUOC010000048.1 coordinate 8,113, forward strand.
ACTTGGCTGCGCCCCAATAGGGCGTACCGCCACGCTCCTTCGGGATAATCCAGATCTGGTAGAGCGTCGTGGATTCATCTTCGAGATTGTACTCGGCGTGCGTAACGCCGGACCCTGCGCTCATGACCTGAACATCGCCGGCCTCAGTGCGGCCTTTGTTCCCCATCGAGTCCTGGTGCGTGATCGCGCCAGAGCGAACATAGGTAATGATCTCCATGTCCGAGTGCGGATGGGGCGGAAAGCCGCTCTTGGCCTTGATCGTGTCATCATTCCACACCCGTAGCGCACCCCAGTGGACGCGGTCCGGATCGTGGTAGCCGGAAAAGCTGAAATGGTAGCGCGCCGCGAGCCAATCGGCGTCGTGGCGGCCCAGACTGTCGAACGGACGTTTCTCAATCATGTGAAGACCCCTTCGTCAGCCAATGTGGGCGGTCGCATTTCGTCCTCAAGGCACAAGCCTGACACCGCACAACGCTTGACGAAAGCGTCGCGGCGGAGTGCAAGTGCCGCCAAAGGGGAGGACATCCATGATCCGTGCATATCTCGCCGCTAGCGCCGCTTTGCTGCTCGTTGCCTGCGGCCAAGGCGCCGCGCCAACGACCGAGGAAGCGCCTGCCGCGCCGCAAGGGCTTTACGAACAAGTGAACGCCATGAGCCCGGAAGAGCAGCCGGTGTTCGCTTATCAGCAGCTTGCGGCCTATCAGACGGCGCATCCCGACGTTGTGAACCCGCCGTGCACGGCCGTGCGCGGCACGGAACGCATCAACGTGCCCGGCAATGTCGATCCCGCCAGCGTCTATGCCGGCCACACCGGCTCTGCGGTCTTCACCGTACAATGCGGTGCGCTCGTCAGCGCCACGCGCATGGACTTCAACGAGAAATGGCTAATCGCTTTCGCGCCCGGCGCCACCGAGCCGGTAGTCGAACACTGCCTTGGCCCGAACGCGACGGATCGTTGCCCGCGCCAAGTGCCGACAGTTGAAATCGCGCCCACGCCCTAAGGCGCGTTAGTTCGTGCGGCGGAAGCGGGCGAGATCCGTTCCGCCGATATCGTAGAGCACGAGTTCGCCGTTCTCGA
>CAYUOC010000048.1:9290-13631 GCA_964446305.1 uncultured Terricaulis sp.
AGCAATAGGGCGACGAGGGCGGCGCGTTTCATTCGCTTTCTCCTGGCAGCTCGCTGTTGAACTCGGCGATGACGTTCTGGTTTGCATCGAGCAACACCAGCGCGTCGCGATCGTAGTGCGCATAGCGTGTTGCAGCGAGCACCGCTAGGAACGCTTGCTCCGTAGCCATCTGCACGCCGGCGCCGCAATGCATTTCCGTGACCGCGACCATGCCGAACCGCAATTCTTCGCCGCTCTGCGTCACGTCCGCCGTCCAACGATTGCAGCCGGTGTAGCCGGAGGCGCGGTTGCCCTCGAAGTCCATCGTCGCGCCGTGCGGGTTGGCGTTGGTGTCATCCACGCGCCGCCACTTCGTGCCGGAAAGATGGATCGCCGCTGTTGGCGCCGAGCCGGCAGGCGCCGTCGTCGCTGTCGGCGCGCAGGCCGTCAGCAATAAGAGGGCCACGAGAGCAGAGCGCATGTGCGCCTCCATCAAACCGGATCGTATGGAAACACCGACGCACTCGCGCCCGCATCCGTATAGTTCGCCTTCAACGCCGGCAGCGCTTGTTCGATGAGTGTTTGCGGCGTCCAGCCTTCGAGGCGCCCAAGCGCACGCACCGGGCGCGGCTGGTTAAACAAGAACACCTCATTGCCGCGTACGGCAAAGATTTGCCCCGTCGTATCCTTCGCGCCGTCAGCGCAAAGCGCGACAGCCAGCTGCGCGACCTGGTCGGCGCGCATACCGTTCTTCATGCGCTCGACTCGCGCCGCGCTTGCTTCATCCTTCACCGGAATGGAGGCGATCATGCGCGTCCACGCAAATGGGGCGATGATGTTGGAGCGCACATTCTTGGCCAAGCCTTCCATGGCAACGATCCGCGACAAGCCCATCACGCCGAGCTTCGCAGCCGCGTAATTTGCTTGGCCAATATTGCCGATCAGACCTGAGGTGGACGTGAACAGAACGTAGGCGCCATCCTGCTGCTCGCGGAAATGCTCGATTGAGGCGCGGGTGACATTGAACGCGCCGTGCAGGTGAACGTCGATCACCGCTTTCCAATCTTCCGGCGGCATTTTGTGGAACATGCCGTCGCGCAGAATGCCGGCCGGATTGATTACGGCGTGGAGCCCGCCGAATTCCTTCTTCGCCTGCTCGAACATCGCGGCGACCGCATCGTAATCGGAAACGCTATCGGAGTTGGAAACCGCCTTGCCGCCCGCGGCGCGGATTTCCTTCGCGACATCTTCGGCAGGCCCAGCCGAGCCCGCGTCCGTGCCCTTCAGACCGCCGCCCAGATCGTTGACGACCACGGCGGCGCCTTCGCGCCCCGCCAGCAACGCGCATTCCTTGCCGATACCATTGCCCGCGCCGGTGACGACGACGACCTTCCCGCTCAACACGCCCATCTTCTTCCTCCGTGCATGTGATCTAGCGCGCGCGTCCGCCCGCTGCCAGCGCTTCCGCTTGACGTCGCGGCGTCTACGATTTCTGCGTTTCCTGTAGGGTGGCGACAGCGTCCTGCGCCTCGGGCGAGAGCTTCTCCGGTTCGAAGCCATCGGCCTTAGCCAGCGCCGGGAAGAGCTTCATCCACCCTACGGACGCGCCAATCGCCGCGACGCCGCCGATTGTGACCGCCAGCACCGGCCCGAAGATCCGCGCCATCAAGCCGGCTTCGAAATCGCCCAACTCGTTCGACGCCGAGATGAACACGAAACTCACCGCAGAAACGCGGCCACGCATCGCGTCCGGTGTTGCGAGTTGGATCAGGCTTGAACGCACATAGACAGAGATCATGTCGACGCCGCCGGCAATGGCGAGCGCCACCGCGGTGAGCCACAGCCATTGCGAAAGCCCGAACACGACCGTCGCGATGCCAAACATGATCGTTGCGCCGAACATCCACATGCCGACGCGACGCCGCAGCGGATTGAGTGCGAGCATGAGGGCGACAGCAGCCGCGCCAACGCCAACGGCGGAGCGCAAGATGCCGTTGCCTGCGGGCCCCGCATCGAGAATGTCCCGCGCGAATACCGGCAGCAGCGCTACCGCGCCGGCGAGCAGCACGACGACGAGATCGAGCGAGATCGCGCCCAGTACGATCTTGTTGCTCCACACATAGCGGAGGCCTTCGGTGATCATGCCGATCGTGCGCGCGTCCTTCACCGGCTCTTGCGCCGGCGGCTTCAGCACGAACATCAACACGGCGGCGATCACCAGCAGTACGAATGCTGAAAGGTAGGGAACGACTGGTCCGAAGGCGTAGAGATTGCCGCCAATCGCCGGGCCGATAATGATCGAGGATTGAAACGCCAGCGAACTCCAGGCGATGCCTTGGGGCAGCTCCTCGCGTGGCAGCAGCATCGGCATAAGCGCGCTCGCCGCCGGCGGCAGGAAGGCGTTGATCATCCCGGCGCTGATCGCGGCGGCGAACACGGCGGGAATGATGATGCTGGCTTCGCCGTGCGAGACCAGCGCCAGCCATAACAGGATCAGCGCCTTCGCCCCTATACACGCCGACATGATCAGCCGGCGGTTGTAGCGATCCGCCGCCTGGCCGCCAAACAGCGACAGCACCAGTAGCGGCAGGAATTGCGCGAGGCCGACGAGGCCCAGCATGAACGCGCCTTCCATGATCGATTGGCCCTGCGCGCGCGCCGCATCATAGACCTGCCACCCCATCACGGTGGCTTGCATCTGCACGGCGAGCGTCGCGCACGCCCGTGCAACCCAGAACTGGGCGAATTGCCGGTGCCGGAAAATGTCGAGGGAGGGGATGCGCAGGGCCAAGCGCCGCGCTTATGGACCCGCGCCGCCCCCGGCTGCAACCGTCACGACCGAGCGATTGACGCGGCCTCCAGCGCGCCCTAAGCGCGCGCCTCCATGGCTTACACGCTCACCGCCGAGAAACCCGAGCATCGCGATGCGATCGAGCGCGTGCTCGCGCGCGCGTTCGGCCCGGGCCGCTTCGCCAAGACGAGCGAGCGCGTCCGCGAACGCGGCGCCGAGCTTGAACCCGCCCTCACACGCGTGGCGCTGGACGAAGCGGGTGATGTCGTTGGCGTTTGCCGTATCTGGCGCGTGGAGGCTGGAGCGCCCCTTTATTTCCTCGGCCCGCTCGCCGTCGATCCAAGCAAGCAGTCCGCCGGTCTCGGCATTGCGCTGGTGCACGAAGCTGTCGCCGCTTGCCGCGCCAGTGGTGGGAGTGGCGTCATTCTCGTCGGGGCCGAGCCTTTCTTTCGTCCCGCCGGCTTTACCGTCGTACCGAAGGGTCGACTTTCCATGCCAGGCCCCGTCGATCCCGCGCGCTTCCTCTGGCTCGCACTGCGCCCAGGCGGTCTCGACAAAGTCGAAGGCGAGATCACAGCGCCGAAGCGCTAGCCGTTCTCGCGCCGCCAGCCCCACATCAGCAGCGCCAAACCAATCAGCGCCCACAACCAACCTGGCCCAAGCGGCGATGCTGTCGCCGCGCGCACGGTGTAGGCGCCGTTGCGCTCAATCCCGATCCAATCGCCGCCTCGCGCGTTCGCGCCGCGATCGACGCGCCGTACCTCTGGCAATCGCCGCCCGTCTTCGCCGGTCATAAACACGCTGCCGCCGGTCGCGCTCGCGAACGGGCGCAGGATCTCCGGGTTCGCCGCCAGCGCGCCGGCTTCACGCGGATTGAGCGGGCCAACCGCCGCAAATGCGCGCAAGTTACCGCTGCGGGCTTCGTACAAGCCTTGCTCTGTCGCTGGCGCCGTGCCGCGATAGAGGCCGGGCGCCGCTTCATCGAGCCCGGCTTCCGAACGCTCGCCGCTCGGCGAGATGATTTCGACCGGATCGGGCGCGCTGCCTAGCGTTGAGCGTTCGATCTCCAAGCCGCGCGGGCCGGGATCGAGCGTGAGGCTATCGTCCTCCAACTCCGGCTCTTGCATCAGCCAGTGCGCCGTGCGCCGCAGCAACTCGCCGTGCGGCCCGCCGCCATCGTAACCGCGCGCCCACAGCCACGGCTGATCCGACCACAATTGCGCAACCCGCCCGCGTCCCGCGCGATCAAGCACCAGCAGCGGCCGCCCATCCGCGCCGGAGAGCACTGTTTGCCCGCTCGTTGCGCGCGCATCGATCTGCCGCGTCCAACGGCCCCAACGCTCCGGCGAAGGAATGCCGCGCACGACAGGATGGCGCTGCCCAAGCGTCGTAGGCGCCGGGCGATAGGGCCGCGAGATGATCTGACCCGTCGGCTGCGACGGCAGGATGCCCGCCAGCGCCGTGCGGTAGAGGCCGTCGAGCCCAGCTTCTTGATCGCCCGCCGTAATCAGCAGCGCGCCGCCTTCCTCGATGCGCCGCGCGATCGAAGAAAAATAGTACGCCTGCAAAAT
>CAYUOC010000048.1:13731-21122 GCA_964446305.1 uncultured Terricaulis sp.
AGCCCGCGCGTCACCGGCGCGCCGCCGCCGCGCCAAACGTAGACCCCCAGCGCAATCACCGAGATCACGCCAAGCGCGATCATCACGCCCCACGGCAGCGCCGGATCAAAGCCGATGCGCGCGCCTGCAATCATCTGCGGTCGTCGCCCATGCGTTCGAGCAGCGCCGGCACATGCACCTGATCGGCTTTGTAGTTCCCCGTCAGCGCCACCATCACCAGGTTGACGCCGAAGCGCAGCGAAAGCTCACGCTGCCGGTCGCTCACGCCTGCTTGGCCTGACCAGGCAGATGCCCAATCGCCATCGCCAATGAAAATCGCGGCAACACCATCGCGCGAGGACGCGGCGGAAGAACTCTCCGCCCACAATTGCGCCGATTGCGAGCGGCCAGGGAAGCTGCGCAGCAAATAGAACGCGCGCGTCAGCACATGCTCTTGGTCCACTTGCTCAAGCGGCGGCACATCGAGGCCGGCCAGCATCGCTTGCGCGGGCCGCCCCCGCTGCTGCGCACCCGCATCGCGCGTATCCACAAGCAACAAGCCGCCAATCGCCAAATAACGATCGACATTGCTCAGCGCCGCATCAGGCAAGCGTCGCGGCGTCGGCGGGGCGGGCCAGTAGATGAACGGATACGCAGAGAGGTCGTCGCGCGCGAGATCGAGCCCGACCGGCGGCCCGGGCTCGACGGACGTGCGCGCCGTCAGCATATCCGAAAGCGTCCGCAATCCTTGTTCGGAAGCGCGATCGATCCGCGAGTCGCCGGTGCGTACGTAAGCGAGCCGCAAAGTCTGCGTTGGGTCGTTGACATTTTGCGCATGCGCGTCGCCGCCGAACGCGACGAGGGCGGCCAGCGCCATTGCGGCTGTAGCGCTCGCGCGCCGCGGCAAACGCGGCAGTTTGCCGACAAGCAGCAGTGCGATCAGCAAATCGAGCGCCAACATCAGACCAGCCAAGCCAAACAGCCATCCAGCCAGCGGCCGTTCGATCACCGCGCCCAAACCCGCGCGCGAAATCCCGCTCGGCAATTGCAGTGGTTGGAATGAATCGTCCGGCCGCACAGCGTCGATCGACGCTGAAACGCCTGCGCGTTCGTACAAGCCCGGAGGTGTCGTGGGCGAGGGTTGTGCAATCGCGAACGCTTCCGGCGCTATCGGTTGCATATCCGCTGGCGCCGGCGCGAGCGAGCCGTACCCGTCCAACAAACGCTGCGCCACGAACGGGCCGCCGGAGATTTCGCGTTCGCCCGCACCATCCGTACGCGCCGCAAACGCCAAAGTTCGCCGCAGCACTTCAACGAAGAGACCCGAGAGCGGCACGTCAGACCATTCCGGCGTCGCGCTCACATGGAAGAGCACAATCAGCCCGCGTCCACGCGGCTGCGCCGTCACCAAAGGCGAATTGTCCGAGAGCGTCGCCCACACGCGCGCCTCTTCGAGCGACGCCGGCTCCGCCAACACCTGCCGGCGCACTTGCACATCCGCTGGCGGCGCCACGCCCGCATACGGTGAGTCTGCCGGAAACGCGCCGATGCTCAGCGGCGTCTCCCACGCCAGCGCGCTGCCAAGCGTACGCGACCCAGGCCGCAACCGCACCGGCACGAAATCATCCGCATCATTCGCCAGTCGTGGTCCCGCGAACCGCACCAGCAGCCCGCCATTCTCGAGCCAGCTCTCAAGCGCCGCGCTGTCTGTCGGCGCGATGCGCCCCGCGTCGGGCAAGATCAACGCCTGCGCGCGTGCATCGATGAGCTGGGAAATGCTCCCGCGCTGCAAGCTCGCATACGGCTGCAGCGCGCGATCGACGTAGAACAATTCCGAAAGTAGCGGTTGCCCCGCGCCGCCTGGATCAACCAAGCCAACAAACGGCCGCCCTGCGCCCGCCGGCAACAGCCGCACCGCGCCCGCGCTTTGTTCACCGACAATGCGCACCCGCGCCGCACGCGCGGCAATCTCCGGCGGCAACTCGATCCGCGCTGACGCCGTCAGCGCATCGCCCTGAAACTGCAACTCCGCCGCGCCAAGCGAACGGCCTTCTGCCGTCTCCGCCGTCACTGCGCCAACGGCCGAGCCATTCGCCGCGCGCCGCGCCTCAACCACAACACCCTGCGGCGTCACCGAACCTGAGCTGATCCCGCGCGCCGTCTGAGCCGGAATCCGCGCCGTCACCGGCCCACGGCTCTGCAGCGCTGCCGCGAGCGTTTCCGCGCCGGCATCGTTCAACCCATCCGTGATCCAAACGATGCGATCGAAATTACCTTCGGTCTGCGCCAAGCGCGCCGCAGCATCCGCACGATCCGGCGGCCACGGTTGCGGCTCAAAACGTTGCACGCGCGACTTCGCATCCGCCGCCGTCAGCGCTTCACCCGGATCGCGCGGCCGCGTACTCGGCGCCGTGAAAAGCATAAAGATCGGCGCCCGTGCGCGCTCGGCTTGCGCAATCGCTGCGTTCGCCGCGTTGCGCACCTCGCTCCATGCCGGCGCCGAGGTCCAACCATCGTCGATGACGATCAGCGTCCGCCCGCCAAGCGGGCTATCACTTGCTTGCGGCGCCAAGCTTGGCCGTGCGAACGCCAGGATCAGCAGCGCCGCCGCCAGCATACGGAACAGAACAAGCCACCACGGCGCGCGTTCACGGCTCTGATCGTCCGTGCGCAAGCCCTCAAGCAATCGCGCCGGCGGAAATTGTTCGCGCTGCGGCGGCGGCGGCGTCGCGCGCATGATGAAAAACAGCACCGGCAGCGCCAGCAGCGCCAACAACGCACCGGGCGCTCCAAACAAAAACGGCCCGAAGCTCAAGCGAACCGCTCCGAGACCAGCGCGATCAGCAACGCCAATGCCGGCGCCGCGCCATGATCAGTGCGATGCAAGAGTGCAGGGAAGCCGAAGTTCGCGCCCGCTTGCCGGATAGCGCGCCGATGCGTCTCCAGCCGCTCAGCATAAAGCTCGCGCACATTCTCGGGCCGCCCGATCAAAGTCTCGCTGCGGCGTCCAGGCTCCAGAAACAGCGTCCGTCCACGAAACGGAAAATCCTCTTCTGCCGGATCGGCCACCATCACCAGCGCGCCACTCGCGCCCGCATCTGCGGCCGCACTCAAGCGCGACCGCCACGTCTCCACCGGCGCGTAAAAGTCCGAGAAGAAAATCACGCAGCTCCGCGCCGGTGCGTCCGCATCTTTCTGCGGCGTCAGAAAATCGTGCGCCAACCGGTCCACCGCGCGCGGCCCCGTTCGCGGCGCGCGGCCAAGCATGCCCACTCGCTCGCCACCACGGTTCAGCAAAGTCGCCAACGCCAACGCAATCGTCTGCGCGCGGCGCAGTTTCGTTGTTCGTGCCGCATCGCTCGTCCAATTGAACCCGGCGTCCGGATCCATCCAGATCCACGCCGTCTGCGCCGCCTCACGCTCGCGCTCGCGCACGAAGTAACGATCGCCGCGCGCGGAGCGCCGCCAGTCCACGAGCCGTGCGCCATCCTCGGCGCGGTGATCGCGATACTGCCAGAACGCTTCGCCTTGCCCCGCGCGCCGGCGCCCGTGCAAACCCGGCGCACTCGCCGCGAGCCGCCGCGCATCGAGCAACACGCCCGGCAAATCGCCCGCCAGTGCGAGCGCGTCGAGGCGCGCCGGATCGTTCACTAAGCCGCGCGCTCCGCCAGCTCATCGACCAGCGTGTCGATATCCAAACCTTCAGCGCGCGCGCCGAAGCTGAGCGACATGCGGTGCACCAAAGCCGGCCGCGCCAGCGCCGCGACATCATCCACCGCCGGCGCCAAGCGTCCGCGCAGCAACGCCCGCGCTCGCACCGCCAGCATCAAAGCTTGCCCAGCCCGTGGACCGGGACCCCACGCCACATGCTGGTTCACGCGCGGATCGGTGCTCGAGCCCGGCCGCGCCGAACGCACCAGTTCCAAAATCGAAGCCAGCACCTTCTCACCAACCGGCATCGCCCGCACCAAACGCTGCAAGCGAATGAGCGCATCCGGATTGAGCACCGCCTGCGGCTGCTGATCCGCGAGGCCCGTCGTCTCGATCAAAATCTTCCGTTCGATCTCCGCATCCGGGTAGGGCACGTCGACTTGCAGCAGGAAGCGATCCAGCTGCGCCTCCGGCAACGGATACGCGCCTTCGTGCTCGATCGGGTTTTGCGTCGCCAACACGTGAAACGGCAGCGGCACATCGTAAGCGGCGCCGCCGATCGTAACGTGATGCTCCTGCATCGCCTGCAGCAACGCTGATTGCGTACGCGGTGACGCGCGGTTGATTTCATCCGCCATCAGAAGCTGCGTGAAGATCGGCCCCTTCACGAACCGGAAATGACGCCGGCCGCTCTCATCCTGATCCAGAACTTCCGAGCCCAGAATATCCGCCGGCATCAAGTCGGGCGTGAATTGGACGCGGCCCCAATCCAGCCCCAGCACCCGCGCCGTCGCTTCCACCAAGCGCGTCTTCGCCAAACCGGGCGCGCCCACCAGCAGCACATGGCCGCCCGCCAGCACCGCCGATAATGTCAGCTCGATCACGCGCTCCTGGCCGAAGATCGCCTTACCTATCTCGGCGCGCACGCGTTCGAGCGCCTCGCCGGCGGCTTCAGCTTCGGCCACCAGGGCTTCAGGGGTGTCATTGCTCATGGGGGCGAAGCTCGCTTAGTTGGGGGCGGAAGTATGACATCGCCTGAAAACACCTCGTCCCTGGAGCAATTGATCGCCGCGCTCAAGCGCGAAGCGGCATCTGGCGACAAAGCCCTGCCTCCGGTCGACAATTGGAACCCCGCCCATTGCGGGGATATCGGCATGGAAATCCTGGCCGACGGAACATGGAAGCACGAGGGAACGCGCATCACGCGCGAACCCCTGGTCAAGCTTTTCGCCTCGATCCTGCGCAAGGACGAAGACGGGATGACCTACCTCGTCACCCCGGTCGAAAAGATCGTGGTGAAAGTCGAAGACGCCCCCTTCGTCGCCATCCGCGCCGACCGCGTAGGCGAGGGCGCCGACCAAACCATCGTCTTCACCACCAACGTAGGCGACATCATAACCGCCGGCCCCGACCACCCACTGCGCGTAGAGCGGCGTGGCGAAGAACCACGCCCCTACGTGCACGTACGCGGCCGTCTGGAAGCGCGCGTGCTGCGCGCACCGTTCTACGAACTGGTAGAATGGGCTGAGCAGAAAGAGGGGAGGCTTGGTGTTTGGAGCGGCGGGGCGTGGTGGGAGTTAGGTGGCATTTGATTTACGCCACTCGTTCTCGCGGCGAAGTGCTTCTTCGACGGCTTCTTCTGCAGTCAGTTCCGGGCGCGTGTGATAGAGCAACTTCAAGATGTTGCCATGCGGCAGCGCTTCTACCAACCGGTTCTTTACGTCCTGAATTTCTTGCTCGGTGCCGACAGGCGTGTCGAGAAACCTCGCAAGCGCTATCAATTCATCTTTAGTCATTTGGACCTCGTCGACGGCGCGGAGAAGGGGCGAAGTGCTCACTTGGAGGTAAGATATCTTGGTGACGACTAGGTGTGACGATGAGCATGTTGCTCATGTCAAAAACTGGACCACCCGATGCGATGGTGCGCCGGTGGTGAATAATATAGGTGGTGAGGCCTCCGTACCACTCTCGCTCATCTTCAACGTCAGGCGCGTAACCAAAGCGACTCATAACGTAGAGATCGCGGCTGTTGAACTGCGAAGCGAGATCGCTGTTCGCCACGGCTTTCCAGAAGGCGTAACGAAATTCGTCGGCATTGGCGAATACGCGTCCGCGAAGTTGCGCGGCAACTTGCTCAGGAACTGCGGATTCAACGGTTGTTGGTCCGAGCCAACGTTGCCTAACCACTCGTAGTGGTTCGCTCGAAAATGCTCTGCCGGGGTTGTTGCGGAACGCGGCGCGGCTGTGCCTCACATCGTCTAGCGCAGCTTGTATCTGTTGTGGGGTGCGGCCCAGCTGTCGCATCGACAGCACCATGTCCGCTTCCTCCCAAGTGTAGGTGATCGGGCCGAACTGAGAAGGCTCCCTGCCGATAGCGCGCGTGACGCCAGGAATATCACGGCCGTAGGCGCGCGCGAGTTCCTGACCATCGAAGATCACTTCGTCTCCCTCGACTTCGACGCGAACTGGGAGAACTCGCAGTTCAGCTGGCTCGATGGCCTCGAAACCGGTGATCGGCGCTAGCAGCCCCGCCGGTACACGTCGCTCTGGCCGTTCAATGCGCTGAAAGCTGACAAAGCGACGTTCGTCGAGAAGTTCTGTCTCGACCAAAAAGAGATCGTCCGTGCCATCAACGGCTAGAGTTCGGATCGTCGGAGGCGGTGTGTCACCATAGAGCAGAAACGGCAGCGTGACCGCTGTTAGCGGGCCTCGTGAAAGCGAAAATCTGACTAGAGTGTCGTTTGCGGCTGTTGGCGCGTTGTCGTTCGCTGCATTTGGCAGACGTTGCATCGGTTGACGCTGGTGTTGCGGCTGCTGCTCTAGTGGTTCCGCAGGTCGTGGTTGCGCGAGTATTCTGACCTTGCCGCTGCTGCCGCCATCTATCCATTGTCCGCCTTGCGTTGTGCCCTTCGGAGCACGAGGTTGTTTTGCCCAGTTCGGATTGTATTTGTGCTCAAGGGTTCGTTGCTCCAGCGTGCGCCGTAGCCCGCGTACTTCCTCTCGCAACATCGCGTTGATCGCGAGGAAGCCCAGTAGCAGTTCGTCTCTTGTTTCTCGCCGCATCGTCGGCGCATCTCCGTTTTCGGAGTGCGCATTGTGCGGCCGCGCGGAGCGCGGCGGATTGAATGGCGGCTATCCTCGTTTTGCTCGTTCCAAGTGATTGAAACGATTGACGCGGCGCCAACCGCAATCCTCCGGATTGCATCCTCAACAATGCCCGCCTACGTCACCTTCGTGTCAGCCTCCCTAGAACGTCTCCTCCGCTCCCGCCTCGATCCGCTCGACGCCATCGCGCGCGAAGGCGAGCGCACGCGCAGCGATAACGATCTAAACCCCGGCTTCGACAATCATCCTGAGCAACGCCCCGCCGCCGTGCTCGCGCCGATCATCAAGCGCGCCAGCGGCTGGACGGTGCTCTTCACCGAACGCTCGGTCGAAACGCCGGCGCATCCGGGGCAAATCTCTTTCCCCGGCGGGCGCGTGCAGGCGAGCGACGCCGACGCCACCGAAACCGCTTTGCGCGAAACCTTCGAAGAGATCGGCCTCGATCGCTCGTTCATCGAGCCGCTCGGCGCCTGGGATCGCTACGACACCATCACCGGCTATCGCGTCACGCCAATCGTCGGCCTCGTCGAACCCGGCTTCGAATTGAAACTCGACCCACGCGAAGTCGCGAGCGTCTTCGAAGCGCCGCTCGATTTTCTGATGAACCCCGCCAACCACGAAGTCCGCGAAGCCCAATGGCAAGGCCGCACGCGCTA
>CAYUOC010000048.1:21222-23046 GCA_964446305.1 uncultured Terricaulis sp.
GTCGTCGTCGATCACCAGCCGTTCGAAGTCACCACGCTCCGCCGCGACGTCAGCACCGATGGCCGCCGCGCCACCGTCGCCTTCACCGAAAGCTGGGAGGAGGACGCCCAGCGCCGCGACTTCCGCATGAACGCGCTCTACGCCGACGCGCAGGGCCAGATCCACGATCCCACCGGTGGCGGCTTGGACGACGCCCGCGCCGGCCGCGTCATCTTCATCGGCGATGCCGCCACGCGCATCAAAGAAGACTACCTCCGCATTCTGCGTTTCTTTCGCTTCAACGCCTGGTACGCGCGCACGCCGATCGATCCGCATGGGCTGCAAGCCTGCGCCGATCACGTCGCCGGCCTCGACACGCTCTCCGTCGAGCGCGTCTGGAAGGAAGTGAAGAAGCTCCTCGGCGCGCCCGATCCGCGCGCGGCGTGGGAGGGGATGAGCGCTATTGAAGTCCGCGCCCGCGCACTGCCGGAGATGAACAACACGCCGCGCCTGCGTGCGCTGATGGATCTGGAAGCCGATCTCATGCTGCCCGTCGATGCGATGACGCGCGTCGCCGCCGCGCTCGAAGACCAGGAAAGCGCCAAAGCGCTCTCACGCCGTTTGAAGCTTTCAAACGAAGAACGTGATCGCCTCGTCGCCGCGCTCGGCGATGACGTGAAGATCACGAGCTACATGTCGCTCCGTGAAATGCGCCGCGCGATCTACAAGCTTGGCAACGAAGTCTTCGGCGATCGCGTGCTGCTCGCGTGGGCGGACGGCGGCGGCGAGAAAGCCCAGCAATGGCGCGCACTCACCGCACACGCAAAAATGTGGAAGCCGCCCAAGCTGCCGCTTACCGGCGACGAAGTGATGGCCGCCGGCGTGCCCGCGGGCCCGAAGGTCGGCATCATCATGCGCGAAGTCGAAGATTGGTGGATCGACGCCGATTTTCCTGATGACAAACTCAGCGTGATTGAGCGTCTGAAAGCCGTCGCGCAGGGGCTAAGCTAGCGTTAGGAGGGCTGCGAATGAATGACCAGACCGATTGGCCAGCTTGGGTTCAAGCCGTGGGCTCAGTGGCCGCAATTTTCGCGGGATTTGCATTTGTCTGGTGGCAGCAGTGGCAAGAAAAGCGATCCCGAGCTCAAACGCTAATGGGGTTGACCTCTGCCGTACTCACGTCGGCCATGACGCCCGCACAAACGTTGGTAGACGACAACATCAACGCCGAAAGTCTCAAAACGTTATGCCGCTACGCAACGCTTCAGTTGAACGGAGCTAGAAGCGTGCTCTTTGCCGTAGATTTTTCGCCGATTGGTAGCAGCATGGTATGGGTGCCGTTCGCGGCGTTTGTTGCGGCGTTAGACGGCATACTCTTCCACCTTGATGATGTCGCGAAGAGGTTGGACGCCCAGGACATTTCGATGGACAACGCCAAGAAGCGCATCGCTGGGAGGATTGTGTTCTTAGCGGATCGGTGTGAGGGGCTGTTCGCTGCAATAGCCAAGCACTACCGCGTCAAGGATCCTCGCGCAGAAGTAATAGCTGACTTTATTGCGCAGATACGATCTTGGCACGTTCCGCCGGAGTCCACTGCTTGAGCATCTTGCTCATTGTTATGCCACGGATCCACTTCCGCGCCGGCTCTTCGATCACGAGATACGCCACCACGCTCGCCGCGACGCAGACAACAAACACGCCAACCATCGCACCAACACGCAGCGTGAGGTCAGACGTCTCCGTCACGCCGAACCGCTCCAGCGCGTGGAACCACACAATGTCGATCGGCAAGTGGATCATATAAAGCGCGTAGCTCGCCGCGCCCAAGAACACGAACACGCGGCC
>CAYUOC010000049.1:0-22007 GCA_964446305.1 uncultured Terricaulis sp.
CCCGACCTGATCAATCGCTACCCGCACGAGCTTTCGGGTGGCCAGAACCAGCGCGTCGGCGTTGCGCGCGCGATGATTCTGAAGCCGAAGCTTGTGGTCTGCGACGAAGCGGTTTCGGCGCTCGATGTTTCGATCCAAGCGCAAATCCTGAAGCTGCTCGCCGATCTGCAGCGCGAGTATCGGACGAGTTTCCTCTTCATCAGCCACGACCTCGCGGTTGTGCGCGAGATTTCACACAACGTTTTGGTGCTCTATCTCGGACGCGCGGTGGAGTACGGACCGGCGGAAGTGATCCTGCGCGATCCGCGCCATCCCTACACGAAGGCGTTGCTCGCTGCGGCGCCCACGCCCGATCCGGATGTTGCGCGCAACAAGCCGCGGGTGCGCCTCGTCGGCGATCTCCCGAGTCCGCTCGATACGCGCGCGCCGCTGCGCTTCCTCAAGTCGCGCGTCGTCGATGATCCGGACGTGGAGCAATATCGCCCGCAATGGATTGAGGTCGGCCCTGGCCATTTCGTGGCCGAGCACGATCCGGTATCGGCGGCGGCTTAGCGTAACAATTCAGTCAAGCGTTCGCGCAATTTAGGCGCGGTTTCATCGAGCAGGTCTTTCGACAAGTCGGCTCGAATGCGCGCTTTTGCGCCGGGCGGGAGCAGGTTGCGCAGCAATCCCAACGCGCGCGGCGGAGCGGCGATGACAAGGTGGTCGAACGCCTTGTGCTTCTCAGCTTCGCCCAACCGGTCGGCGACACGTTTCAGGAATTTCTCTTCCTCCGCTTCGTGCAGGCTGCGCCCGCCATCCATTGCATGACGGCCCGCGCCAACGCGATCGAAGCTGCGGGGCGGGCGATCCTGCGGGTCGTAGAGGTCCTCTTCGCCGATCTCCATGGCCCATTCAGCCGGCTCCTCAAGCGTGGCGCCGCGCCGTTGCTCCACCAGCACGCGCGCGCGGCGGCCGTCAGCGACCAACATCCAGGCGGTTCCGTCTTGCAGCATTGTTTTCTCCTTCTTGTCTGCAACGCTCGACTGGAAATTGGCGTTCCGCGCCTTGCGCCAAATCAAAGGGCCGCACACCTTGCGGTGCGCGGCCCCTGACTTAGAGCGAATGAAGTTCGCGCTTATTGCGCGGGCTGCAGGAAGTCGTTGTTCACCCAGCCTTCGTTTTCGTTCTCGTCAGCAACGCGCCACCACATGCCGTCACGCTCGCCCGTCGGGTAGACGATCGCGCCCGATGGCAGATTGCGCATCACTTGGCCGCCACCAGCGCGCGAACGCAGCGGCGTCGCTTGCGTCGTGCGATAAGTGCGCTGCGGAGCGGCGGCGGCAGCAGACGTGCTGGTGTCGATGCCGCCGAGTTGCGTGACCATCTGCGTGTAGGCGTCGATGAACGCGACGGTGACGACGCGGCCGATTTCCGTGTCGGTATAGCCGCCGAGTGCTGCGCCACCGCCGCCGAGGAAGCCGGCGCCGCCCCAGGTGATGTTGCGGTTACGTGCGTTGCCTTCAGTGACAACCGCGGTTTCGGACGTGCGCGTGTTCATCAGCGAAAGCGTTGTGGTCGCTTGCTGCGTGCGCGTGCCCATGCCGCCGATGATGCCACCGACTGTGCCGCCGACAGCGCCGCCGAGCGCTGCACCAAAGCCGCCGCCGCCGGAATTGTTGTCCTGCGCCACGACGTCCGCGAGCAGCACATAATCGGCAGCGCGGATCTGACCGCCGCCGACGTTCGAGCCGCGTTGTAGCTGGCCGCCGCCCGCCAGCGCCTGCTCGCGCTGCACGGCTTGGAGGCCGGTGCCGCGCTCAACCAGCGTGAAGCAGCCAGATTGTTGGACCACGACGCGGAGCAGGCCGGCCGGCGGCTGCAAATTGTACTGGCGCCAGCCCTGGTAGGTGTCGCCGTTCTGAATTGTCAGCGAGCCGAGGCTCTGTGCGCAGCGCGGCACGGCCGGCGTTGTGCTTTGCGTCGCTTGCGGACGGCCGAACTGCGCGTGCGCGTCCGTCGCGACCAACCCGGCGCTGACCACGACGGCCATCGCCAACCCGTTGAAGATTCGACGCATTATCACCCTCCATCCGAGCCACGCGCTGGAGAGTGCGCCGGCTCACCTATCCCTCGTGACGCGATTTATCACGCCATTACAGGGAGGTCACGGCAGATCGACCTTGGGAATGGTCGTTTCGGAGGCGGTTAGGCGTGCAGGGCGCGCATGAGGTCGAGGCGGCGCATGGCCTTGCCCGGGAGCGCGGCGAGGCGCGCTTGCGGGAGGCGCTCGAACTGCGCCCGGACCGCGTGCTCGGTGCGGCGCACGGCGGCGGACCACGAATTGCCTGCAATCACGCCGCGCTCGAGGAGGCGCTGGCCGGTGGAGAGCTGGCGCTTGTACTGATAATCGCCGGGCCCGAAATCGAGTTCGGCAATGCCGTGATCGCCGGCCCAGCCCGCGATCCTGCGCGCGAGCTGTACGCCTGGCGAATAGGAATCGTAGGCGCTGTCGTGCGCGACGATCCAGAAGTGCAGCACGCGAGCGCTGCGCAGGCAGAAGGCGCCGGCCACGAGTTTGTCGTGCGCTGAAAGCGTGAACAGCGCGCCGCCGAACTGAGGGTCGCGCGTCTCGAAGCAGGCGTTCAGCGTTTGCGCGATCCATGGCGTCGCCCAGATTTCGGGCTGACCTGAGCGCTTCAGCTGTGCGTTCTTCCAGCTCAGCAAAGTCTCGAAGTCAGCGCGCTCCGCTGATTGCGCGCGGAATTCGACGTGGCCGTGCTCGCGTTCGAGCTTGCGTAGTTTTTTGTCGGTCTGGCGTACGAACTCACTGCGGCGTTGCTTGAGTGCGGCTTCGTAGAGGTCGCGGCCGCCAGCGACATCGGCGATCCAGGAGCCTTCTTGGCCGGCCGTGGCGCCTTTGAGCAGACTCTGGCCAGCGGGCGCATGCGTAAGGTCGATGCGGCCGACCTTCAGGGCACGGCATAGCTCGGCGCCGTTAACCGGGAGATCGGGCAACCCCACAACGCCTTGATAGTCCGCGATCGGGGCGCCGAGGCCCATCGCCGCGAAGCGCGAGAGGCGCTGTGCGCCGAAATAGCCTGCGCCGTCCTGGATCACGCAGACGCGCGCATCATCGCGCATCGATCCGATGAGTTTTGCCCAATCCGGCGTGAGATATGGGCTTGCGAGCGCTGGATCGGCCGCCTGGTGCGCGCGCCAGAGCGCGGCGTCGTCCGCCGTCAGTTCCCGCGGGTGTATCGTTTCGAAACGCACGAATTATCCTCAGCCTGTTCGCGCGCGAGGCGTCGCAAGGGCTGGGCCTTTACCGCCGCCTGGGCCGCTTGATCTCGCGCCCCGCCTCTGAAACAAGCGCGGTTAATGCCCCGGCCAGTCCTCTTCATCGGCAACAAAAATTACTCGTCGTGGTCCATGCGTCCGTGGCTGGCGCTGAAATGGGGCGATATCGCCTTCGATGAGAAGATCATCCCGCTGGGTGGCGAAGGGTACGGACAATCGCAAATCAGGGAAGTGCGCGACGTCTCGCCGAGCGGGCGGGTGCCGGCGCTGCATGTCGGCGATGTCGTCATTTATGAGAGCTTGGCGATTTGCGAATGGGCGGCTGAACAAGCGCCGTCGTTGTGGCCAGCTGACGCTCTTGTGCGGGCTGAAGCGCGATCCGCCGCGAGCGAGATGCACGCCGGCTTCGCTGCGATCCGCGAGGCGATGTCGTGCAATATCCGCCGCCGCTTGGAGGCGGAGCAGAATTGGGACGCCAACGTCCGCGCCGATCTCGCGCAACTCTTCGCGCTTTGGCAGCGGCTGCTGAGCAAGCATGGCGGGCCGTTTCTGTTCGGCCAGCGCTCGATCGCTGACGCGATGTTCGCGCCGATGTGTACGCGGCTGCGCACCTACAAAGTCACCACGCCGGATTTCGCACGGGCATACTGCGACGCAGTCTTTGCCGACAGCGCCTTCCAGGAATGGGAGCGCGCTGGTGCGGCTGAACCTTGGATCATTGAACAATCGGAAGCGCTTTACAGATGATGAGACCTTTGCTTGCCGCCGCCATTCTTGCCCTCGCCGCGTGCGGCAATGGGAGTGTGATGGACCGCGTCCCCGCGCCTGAAGAGCCGGCGCCAATCAACCGAGCCGTGGAGGAAGCGGTGCAGACTTTGCCTTCTGGACTTCAATTACAGTTCACCCGCCGCGGGCTCGATGAAACACTCGGAAAGCCGACGATGAACGCGACGGTGCTGGTGCATTACGAAGGCAGCCTCGTTGAAGGCGGCGAAGTGTTCGACTCGTCGTTCGCACGCGGCGAGCCGGTGGACTTCCCGTTGCAGGCTGTGGTGCAGGGCTTCTCGGAAGCCATCACGCACATGCGTCCGGGTGATGATGTGGTCGCCACTTTCCCGGGTTCGCTCGGCTATGGCGCGCGCGGCAGTGGTCCGATCCCGCCGAACGCTGCGCTGCGTTTCCGCATCTTGCTGCTGGCGTACCAAGAGCCCGGCCAGGAGCCGGTGCAAGTGGCGCAGTGAGTGAGATTGGCGCGACGCTCGAAATTCTGACGCGTCTCATCGCGTTCGATACGACGTCGCGCAATTCCAATCTCGAACTGATCGCGTGGGTGGAGGATTTCCTCCGCCAGCGCGGCATCGCTTCACGACGTGTCGCGAATGCGGACGGCACGAAGGCCAATCTCTACGCATCGATCGGACCTGATGTTGGCGGCGGCGTTGTGCTCTCGGGGCACACGGACGTTGTGCCGGTGGACGATCAGCCATGGACCAGCGATCCATGGGTGCTGAGTGAGCGCGGCGGCAAGCTCTACGGACGCGGCACGGCCGACATGAAAAGCTTCATTGCGCTGGCGCTGGCGCACGTCGATGCGGCGCGCGCGGCGGCGCTGAAGCGGCCGATCGTGTTGGCGCTTTCCTATGATGAGGAGATCGGCTGCCTCGGTGCGCCGTCGATGATCGCCGAACTGGCGGCGCAAGCGAACAAGCCGTCCGCGGTGATCGTGGGCGAGCCGACGAGCATGAAGGTGGTCTCGGCGCACAAGGGCGTGCGTTCGTTCATCGTCGAAGTTGTTGGGCGGGAGGCGCATTCAAGCTTGCCGGATCAAGGCGTCTCAGCCGTGATGGAAGCGGTGAAGCTCATGTCGCTCGTCTCCGAGATGGGCGTGGAGGCGCGCGCGACGCAACACCCACATTTCAATCCGCCGGGGCCGACAATGACGATCGGCAAGGTCGAGGGCGGCACGGCGGGGAATATTCTGGCGCGGCGCTGTTCGTTCATTTGGGATTGCCGCTGCCCGGAAGCGGCGCAGGGCGATGCGATTGAAGCGCGTTTTCGCGCGGCGGCGGCGGAGTTGGACGCAGCGATCAAGGCGCGGGCGCCGGAGGGCGGCGTCAACATCACGCGGCGCACCAACACGCCAGGCTTGGCGATCGAGCGCGACAGTGAAGCGGAAGCGCTGGCGCGGGCGTTGACCGGCGATAACGAGACGCGCGCTGTCGCGTACGCTGCCGAAGCCGGGCTGTTTCAGCGCGCTGGTATTCCGGCGGTGATTTGCGGGCCTGGCTCAATCGAGCAAGCGCATCAGCCGGATGAGTGGATTGAGCGCACGCAGATTGAGGAGGGTGCGCTCTTCATGCGCCGGCTCGTCGCGCGGCTGAGCGCCTAGGCGCGCCGCGGCGCCTTCGCCGGCGAGGGCGCCAGCGGCGGAGGGCGGGAACGCAGAGACGTTCGCGTGGTGGTGGGAGAAAGAAAAGACGCTCGCGTCTCTACGTTCCCGCGATCGATTTTTCGTCAGCGTTGGGTCGGGTGGAGCTATTCACTCCGTCGCCTTCCGCTTGCGGCGAGCGGGACTTCCAATTGATCCCGGACCTGACGGTTTCAGCTCCCCGCCAGCAGAGTCCTCACTTCGATCGCATTCCGCTTCGCAAACCGGGCTGGAATTCCGTTGAGCCCCTCCGTGATGCGGAACGGGGGAAGTTTCGCACGGTTTGAAGCCCACCGGATTGATTGCGATCTATCCCCGCCTTTCGTTCCACCACGCACGCTTCCCGGACGCGCAGCGATCCGGGATCTAGGGGCTAACACGCTGAGTTTGAACGCCCCTGGGGCCCGGCTCTGCGCTCACCCGCATCTTCGATACGCGTGAGCTTGGCCGGGAAGCGTGAGTGTATCCGCCGGATAGATTCGCGCTGGCGCTTATAGCGCCTTTAGCGCCGCGCTCTTCGCGGCTTCGTTTGCGTAGGCGATAAAGCCATGGATCAGGAAGTCGGTGGTGTGTTTGCCGCCGTATTGGAGCGGTGACCCGTCGAGCAGCATGATGTCGCCGCCCGCTGCTTTCAGAATGGCGTGGCCAGCGGCGGCGTCCCATTGGCTGACATCGCCAAAGCGCGGATAGAGATCGGCGGCGCCTTCAGCGATGCGGCAGAATTTGATCGATGAGCTGGCGTGCGTGATGGCGCCATCGAGCGTCGTGATGAACGCGCCGGTGCGCTCATTGCGGCCAGAAAAATCCGAAGCGACGATACGCGGTTGCGGCGGTAACGTCGCGCGGGCGCTGATCGGCTTCACCGGTTCGAGAAGTTGCGCCGTGTGCGGATGGCATCGGCCCGCGAGCGATTTGCCCGGTTCGCCGGCGTAGAGTTCGCCGGTGGCGGGCGCGTAGACGACGCCGATCGTGGGCGTTCCGTTTTCGACCAGCGCGATGTTGACCGTGAATTCATCGCCGCCCTTGGCGAAGCCGCGCGTGCCGTCGAGTGGATCGACGCAGAAGAAGCGCCCGCTGCAATCTGCAACGCGGCCGGCGGCGACCGCTTCTTCGCCGAGCATCGGAATATCGGGTGCAAGCTCTTTCAGGCGCGCCTCAATGATCGCTTCGGCGCGCTGGTCCGCGATGGTGACGAGTGAACCGTCATCCTTTGTTTGTGCGTCGAAGCCCGCGGCGCGCACGGTCATGATTTCGCGGCCGGCGGTGAGGGCGAGTGCGATGAGGTCGTCGAGCGTCATTGAGGCGGCTTAGGCAGTGCGTGCAGTTCAGTCCAGCGCTTCGGGTGTGTTTGCGCTGAGTTCATCCAGCCACGCCTTGGCGCTGGCGTCGCTTGGCATGCGCCAATCGCCGCGCGGCGAGAGCGCGCCGCCGGAAACGATTTTCGGGCCGTTGGGTACGGCGCTGCGCTTGTACTGGTTGGCGAAGAAGCGGGTGATGAAGAGGCCGAGCCACTTTTTCAGCGTGGCATAGTCGTATTTTTCAGCCCACGCGTTCCAAGCGAGGTAAAGAATCTTGCTCGGCTTCAAGCCGTAGCGCGTGAGATAGAAGAGATTGAAGTCCTGTAGTTCGTAAGGGCCGACGACCGCCTGCGTGCTCTGCGGAGCCGCGCCGGGGATCAGTTCGGGGCTGATCTCGCCTTCGAGAACGTTGATCAGAGTTTCGGACGTCTTCGCGTCAAACAAGTTCGCGTCAGCCACCCAGCGGATCAGATATTGGATCAACGTCTTCGGTGCGCCGCCATTGACGTTGTAGTGGCTCATGTGATCGCCGACGCCGTAGGTGCACCAGCCGAGCGCGAGTTCGGAAAGGTCGCCGGTGCCGACGACGAAGCCGCCTTCCTTGTTGGCGAGGCGGAAGAGGTAGTCGGTGCGCAGGCCGGCCTGCACGTTTTCATAGGCCACGTCATATACCGGCTCGCCGCGCGCGGCAGGGTGATTGAGGTCTTCGAGCATGCGCTGTGCGAGAGGCTCGATCGAAACTTCGCGAGCATCGATGCCGAGCGCATTCATCAACGCCCAGGCATTGGCCTTGGTGGCGTCGCTGGTGGCGAAGCCCGGCATGGTCACGCCGATGATGTTCTTGCGCGGCAGGCCAATCAAATCAAACGCGCGGGCGATGACGATGAGCGCGTGCGTCGAATCGATGCCGCCGGAAACGCCGATGACGACGCGCTTGGTGTTGGTGGCTTCGATACGCTTGGCGAGGCCGGAGACTTGGATGTTGTAGGCTTCGAAACAATCGCGGTCGCGCTTGCTGAGATCGTCCGGCACGAAGGGCAGGCGATCGAGCTTGCGCTTCAGCGGCAGATCTTCGTCGGGCGCGCCGAGATCAAAACTAATGTGCCGCCACTTGCTCAGTTCGTCCTTCACGCGCGCTTGGGCGTCATGAAAAGTCCCCATACGGCGGCGCTCTTGCGCGATGCGGGCGACATCGAGGTCGGCGGTGACCAGCTTTGGCTCGCGCGCGAAGCGCTCGCCCTCTGCAAGTTTCTCACCCATCTCATAGGCGATGACCTGGCCATCCCAGGCCACGTCTGTTGTGCTTTCCCCGCGTCCGGCGGCGGCGAAAACGTAGGCCGCGATCGCGCGCCGCGATTGGCTGTCACAAAGAACGGCGCGGTCCTCGGCTTTGCCGATGACGATGTTCGAGGCGGAGAGATTCAATAGCACATTGGCGCCGGCGAGGGCGCCGAGTGTCGAGGGCGGCTGCGGGGCCCAGAAGTCTTCGCAGATTTCGACGTGGAAGGCGAAGTCGGGAATGTCAGCGGCAGTGAAGACGACATTAGCGCCGAAATCGACCCACTCGCTGGCGATGGAGATGAGATCGTCTTCCGTGTCGCTGGCGACGCTGAAATAGCGTTTCTCGTAGAATTCGCGGTAGTTCGGCAGAAAGCTCTTCGGCACGGCGCCGAGGATGGCGCCGCGATGAATGACGACCGCGCAGTTGAAGATGGCGCCGCGTGATCGGAGCGGCGCGCCGACGACAAGAACCGGAAAGAGCTCTTCGCTTTCCTTCACCAGTCTGGCGATCGCCGCTTCGACCGCGTCGAGCAGGGGCTCTTGCAGCAAGAGATCGTCGATCGCGTAAGCGGAGAGCGAAAGCTCTGGCGTCAGCAGCAGCGCTGCGCGCTCGGCGTCGGCCTCGCGCCAGAATTTGAGGATGGCGTCGGCGTTTGCGGCGGGATTGGCTGGTGCGACGACAGGCGCGCAAGCCGCCACGCGCACGAAGCCGTGGGTGTAGAGGTTGTTGAAGCGCTTTGCTTCAGTGCGCCCATCGTCGACCGCCGCCTCGTCGCCCAGCTCGAGAGCCGAGACATCAACGGAGAGGACTTGAGCGACTCTGCGCGAGTCCGAGCGGCTGGGCTCGGTGCGGCCGGTTTCCCAACTGGAAATCGTGTTCTGGCTGACGCCAAGCTGCTCGGCGAGCCAGGCCTGGGAGCATCCCGCCTGGGTCCGGTACTTTCGAATTTGGTCGCCAATAGCCATTTGTGATGGCGTTTATCACATTATGCTCGAAAAGACCATAAGGGATTATTCTTGGTCAGGATGCCTCTCGATCTCGATGCGGTCGTCGTAGCCCTTCCGGGCAGAGTAAAAGACTAACGCCATTAACCCTCCGCCGACGGCGAGGGAGAGGAATGTGCCCAGGAAGAGCGCGATCCAGCCGTGGATGCTCATGTACGACGCGTCCCAGCCAGTCAGGACGCCGAACAAGACGATCGCCAGGATGCCACCCAGCGAGAGCGTGAGCAGAAAGACCTTCATGACCGATATGTGCGCCCGCGCATGCGCCGTCGCTAGAGCCAAGGCGCCGCGCGCTTAAGCGTCGCGGTTTGCCAGTGCGCGGGCCATGGTGGCCGCCAGTGCGTCCGGGTCGTACGGCTTTCGCACCACGGGCACCTCGGCCATCGATTTGGGAATGATGGTGTGGTCGCCGTAGCCTGTGGCGAAGATGAACGGGATTCTGCGGCGCTGCAGCTCCTCCGCGACGGGAAAGGAATTCCCGGAGCCCAGGTTCACGTCGAGCACGGCGATGTCTGGCTCGGTGGCGACCAGCGTGCGCAACGCCTCGGCTGCGGTGGCCGTCGTATCGACGCTACCGACGCCGCAGGTTTGCAGCATCGCTTCAGCGTCGAGCGCGATGACGAGCTGATCTTCAAGCAGCAGGACCTTCAGGCCTTCCAGCGAGGGATGATCCTGGTTTTGCTGGGTGGTGCGCTTTGGTTGTGGTTCGTGACGGAGTTCGGAAACGAAATTCGCCGGGATCACAAAGCGCGCGCGGACGCCGGCGGATTCGTAGTGCACTTCGCTTTGGCCGCCGAGATCGAACGGGATCGAGCGCGTCAGCAACACCGAGCCGAAACCCTGGAGCTTCGGCGCGCGCGTTGGTGGGCCGCCGCGTTCGAGCCAATCGATCTCGCAGGATTCAGTTTCCGTTAGCCGCCACTCGACGGAGAGTTGGCCGCCGGTGCGTGAAAGTGCGCCGTACTTGGCGGCATTGGTGGCCAGTTCGTGCAGAACCAGCGCCAATACAGAATAGGCGCGCGCCTCAAAGCCAACATCGGGGCCGTTGAGCGAGATGGCCGCGGCGTCGTGGTAAGGGCGGAGCTCGGATTCAAGCAGATCGCGCAGCGCGCCGCCGCCATCGTTGCGCACCACCTGATCGTGCGCTTGCGCCAGCGCCATGATGCGGCCCTTCAAGGAGGCGACGTATTCGGTCAGATCGCGCGCCGGATCGACGGGTTGTGAGACGACCGATTTGATCAGCGCCAGGATATTCTTGACGCGGTGGTTGAGCTCTTCGTTGAGTACTTTCTGACGGACATCGGCGGTGTGACGCTCCGCTTCCAGAATTTCAGAGTGACGCATGATGACTTCGAGCAGCGCCGTGCGCGCAGCCTGCGCCATTTCGCGGTCATCGTCCGTCCACGGCACCGACTGACGCTCGACTGTCTCTTTCCAGATGGCGAAACTTTTCCGCGGCGTGAGGCGATCGCCGTGTGGGCCGGCTTCGTACGTCTTGTTTGGATCGCCCGCCCATTCGAGCGTGTGCACGACTTCCTTGCGGAAGAAGACGAGATAATCCTTCGGCGTCTGCGAGAGCGGCACGGCGAGGACGCCGGAAACCTTGTCGGCGTATGGGCTCGCCGCCGGTAAGCGCGCGCTAAGCTCGTTCGTGCCCCAGACGCGGCCTTCGGAAACGGTGCCGATAAAGCGCATGAGCGCCGGCGCGGCTTTAGCTGGCGGGGCAACGCCGTTCGTGGTCCAGGTGCCGTTGAGCCAGAGCCCGACGCCGTCGCACGGTATCAAGGCGGTGAAGTCGCCGAGCTTATTCTGCAGGAAACCGATGATGTCGCCCTGGTACGAGGCATCGCGCATGATCCGATCGAGTGACCGGCGGGCGCGCGCGGCGGAATCGAGGCGCCACTTGCGGCTCATCGCTTCGATCTGCAGCGAGAAGAATTCTCCGAACATCTCGGCCGCAACGCGCTGTGAAAGCGAGAGGATGCGCGGGCCGTAGTGATGGCAGGCGATCAGACCCCAAAGTTGACCATCGACGACAATGGAGATCGACATGGATGCGCCGACGCCCATGTTCCGCAGATACTCGCAATGGATTGGCGAGACGCTGCGCAAGTGCGCAAACGAGAGATCGAGTGGTTCTCCCGATGCATCGAACTCGGGTTCGATAGGCATGCGCTGACAATTTGCGTCGGAGATGACGCGGATGCGGTTCTGCAGATAGAGACGGCGCGCTTGTTGGGGGATGTCGCTCGCGGGGAAATAGGCGCCCTTGAACCCTTCGAGATCGCTGCGTTTGGCTTCGCCTATGACCTTGCCCGCGCCATCGTGGCCGAACTGATAGATCATGACGCGATCGTAGCCGAGCACGCCACGCAACAGGCGCGGCGTTTTCATGAACAATTCGGTGAGATCCGTGTATCGCGAAACCGCGGAGACGAGGGCGCGGGCGGTATCGAGCGGCCCGCCAGTGTTTGCCGCTCCGGCATGCTCGAACTCGATGATCGCTACGCCCTTGTAGCGATGGACGACGATGTCGAAGCGCGCGCCGCCATCGCGCGGCGGCTGGTCCACGAGCACGACGCCGCGCCCGCCATCGTTCGCAGTCGCTGCCGCGTTGCGCAGCGTGTGAACGAAATCGGGGTCCAGAACTTCGGAGAGTTGCCGGCCGTTCAAGGCAACGTCGCCAAGACCGAGAAACGCTGCCGTGTTTGCAGACGTGCGCAAGATCGCGCCGAGCTGCTGATCGCAGGCGATCAGGCACCCATGTGGCTGGATGCTGCCCGGAATGTGAATGGGCTCGCGATCGCAATTGGTGAGATCGACGTCCTTCGTGTCATACATGGGCGGCGCGCTCCATGGCGTCGGCCGCCGCATTGAACGCCGCGTTAGCGCCGGCGATCAGCGCGTCTTCGTCGCGCTCGGTTTGCTCAAGCGTCGTGAGAAATCCGCGCCAGCTTTCGAGTGACGCGGCTTGCGCCCAGAGATGACGCGCGCCGTGATCGCGATTGAGACCCAGCGGCTCGACTTGTTTACACAAGACGCGCGCCCCCAGCGCCGAGCCTTCCAGTACATAATGCACACCCATTACGAACGAACTGCCTTCAGCTGGCGCCCAAGTGATTGCAGGCACGCTCAGCCGCGTGAGTGCTAGATCATTGATGTCGTCGTGAAGGTGATGCGCGATGCGCTGCGGTGTCCATACGCTTTCTGCAGTGAAGCCGTGCGCGGAAAGCCACTCCTCCGCTGTGTGGCGAAAGGCATGCAATCCACGCACATACTCATTGTACGCAGATTGAGTAATGAGCGGCCCGATGCGGGCTTCGAGAGAAACGTGCGCCGGCCCGGTGGCCTGTTTCAGGCGCTGCCTGAGGGGGAGGGGAGTATCGTACAAAAAAGACCGCCGCCGGATTTAAACGGCGGCGGTCTGATCTGGTTCCCGTGGGCTTTATTCGCCGCAGAAACTCGGGACTTCGATGGCGGCCCCGGCGGTGCGTTGACGCCACTGGCCGGCTTCATTGCGATAGCGCTCGCCGACGGCGATGCGCGGGCGCTGGAAAACTTCGCACGCCACGGCCGCAGCCATTTCGTTGACGGCCACGCTGCGCTCAGCGGCGCGGCGGGTGTAGAGTTGGCGGCGCTGAATGTTGTTTTGATCGACGCGGCCGCGGAGATCGGCGGAGATCGTCGCGCCGGGCACAAAGCCCAGATAGCCATCGGCTTGTTCGCCAATGAGGCCGTCGGCGCGTGCTTGCGACAACACGGAATCGCTTGCCTGCGCCATCGCCACGGTGGCTGTCAGCGCCAAACCGATGGCGGCGATGCCGGCGAGAACAAAGTGACGCTTCATGGCGTGCCTCCGAAGAGATCAGAATTCTGATCCAGTAGTTCTGCCGCGTCGCGCTCGAGCCGCACGATGACTTCCTGACGGATGTTGACGTTGAGATTGATCTCAATCGGTTCGTCCGGCGCTTGGATCTGCACGGGAATGCAGCCTGCGGCCAGGATCGCCGCTCCCAAGCTAGTCAACAGGTGTGCCCGCATACGCGAAACTCCAGGGCTACTCTCGTAGCCGCCTCAAGCTGAATACGCTCTGAAGCTGGACTTTATCTTGGCGGTGGGGTGTCCGGGTCAACCGGTTCTTGCGGGTCTTCTTCCCGGCTTTGGTTGATCAGGGAGCCCGGGTCCGTGATCGTGGCGGCGGTTTGCGCCAGGCGCCGGAAGGGCGCCGTCACGCGAACGTTGAAATCGAACGGCACGCCGCGAACCGTGACACGCCCTAGGCCGGGGACCGGCGCGATCGGGCCGAGATCAACCGGACGGCCGGAATTGTGGCCGCTGAACTCGATCGAGGAGACGACGTCGCCGTTCAGATCGCCATCGAGCGTCAACGAAAGCTGATCGTATGCGAAGCTGCGCAGCGCATCGAAGGCGATGCGCGAAACGCCAGTCGCGCCCTCGCCGGCGCTGCCAGTGTAGGAGATGACGCCGCCCTCTCCTTGCGCGCGCACCACGCCATTCCGAACGAACGCGCTTCGCCGGGTCAGAAGGAGCGGGAAGCTGCCTTCGAGCTGGCCCGTCGCGGTGAGGTCCGGGACATTCAAGGTCCGCAGGAGATCCGCGGCGTCGACGTCGCGCAGCGTAAGTTCAAAGCTGGTTTCGTCAGCGCCGAGTGTGATCGTGGTCGGGCGCATGGCCAGCGTGCCGGATGCAAAGTCAAACTCCGCGCGTTCGATTGCGACGCGTTCCTCTGTCAGGAGTTGGAACGCGACGCGGCCGTTGCGGACGGCAATGCCTGGATTGAGTTCGCCAATCGTGACGTACTGGCCGGGCGGCGTCGTCAGCTCCCAGAGATTATCGAAGCGCACTTGGCCCCGCACGTCGTTGACGATGGGAATGGTCGCGGTCGAGAGTGAGACGCCGTCGATGTTGACAATGGCTGTTCCGAGCAAGTCCTCGCGCGTCCAAGTGATATCGGCATTGGCGCTGATGGCGCCGCGCACGCCTTCAACGAGGCCGCGCGCCTGCTCGGTGATCTCGTAGGGCTGTAGCTGCGGGCCAAACTCGATGCGATCGGCGCTGACGCTGGCGATGCCGGCGCCCTGGTCGATGTCGTGCCGCGCATTGAAGTGGGCGAGCTGACGGCTGCGGTCATCGAGAAGAATTGCGCCCGATGCGGAGATTTCGCCGTTCTGCAGCACGGCGTTGGCTTCGACGATGCGCAGCGGATTGAAGAGCGGGCGATCGGCTTCGGTCGCGGGGCGGTTCGCGGTCAGCAGCGCTTCGCCGGCCGAGACGCGGATGATGGGCTTGCCGTCCAGTGGTTCGGCCGTCCACTGACCCTCTATCGTGGAAACCGAGCCGGGGAGCGTGGGATCGCTCAACGTACCCGCATCGAACGAACCAGTTACGTTCCAGCTATCCGCAATGTGTGCATCCGCCGTGAGGCGCTGTAGCGTGACCTCGAGCGTGCGCTCTTGCGCCATTTCAATCGCGAGGCGGGGATTGTCGGCTTCAACCGCGAGCGTGAAGTCACCCGTGCGTCCGCGGAAGAGCCCAACGACATTGGCCGCGCTCAAGCGCGCCGGCTGGCCTTCGGGGCCGGACATCCGCCCGTTGAGCGCGAGGCCCCGTATCGAGAAGCCGCCCGACATGTTGCTCGCGGCATCGGCGGCGATCAGCGCGCCATTGAGCGGGCAGAGCGAGAAATTTCCGTTGGCGAAGGAAAGACCGGCGGAATCGATGCCACCAAGGCGGATCGGAAGGCATCCGCTGTTCGGCACGACGCGCCAGCCATTGCCCCATTGAACGCCGAGATCGAGGGTCGCCACGAGGTCGCGCACTTCACCATCGCCGAGCGGGCCGGTGATGCGCGCGGGGCCGCGCAAGTCGATGCGGCCGCCGCCTTGCGGCTGTACGGCGATGCCGATTCCAAGTTCATCGGTCGTGATGCTGGCGTTGTCGGCGCGCCAATTTGCGAGCGTGAGCGTGCCGTCGGCTTCGAAAGGCGCGTCGGGCGTCCAGTTCACAGTGTCGAGCAGCAAAGAAGCGTTGGGTGCGCCGCCCCCCGAAAGCTCCATTGCGATCGAGCCGGAGAGCGAGGGGCCGGGCCATTGCAGTTCGAGCGCGGGTTCGCCCTGGCGCAGGGGTGCGAGCGAAAGACGAGCGCCGTTGGCTGAGCGGGACTCGGCGGGCGCGGCCACTTGCAGACGTAGGCCCTCGCTCGTCGCGCTCATCACAATCGGAATTGAGAGATCGAAGCGATCCGCCGCGGCGTCGAGCGCCTGTTCGGCTTGTGCAAAGGTCGGGCCGACGGGCGCATCGGGAATGTCTGGGAACGCCGCGCGTATGTCGCCTTGTGCGGCTTCGTCGAGGCGTGTCTGGGCAAACACCACGCGTGCTTCGCCGGAGAGCGTCTCTTCGCCACGCAACTCGAAGCGGAAGACGCCGTTTGCGCTTGGCTGTTCCGAGATCATCGCAAGGCCATCGAAGCGGCCGCCGGACAGCGACCAGCGGCCTTGACCGCGCGCTTCGGCGCCGTCGACGCGGCTATCGAAGCGCGCCTGCAGAAGCGTCGAGTCGGCGAAGCGCAAGTCTGCTGCGGTGCCGCGTACTTCACCTGCCCACGTTTCAGGCGCGAGTGCGTTGGCAAGCGCGATGCCTTCGAAACTGAGCGCGGCGGTAAGCGTCTGCGCGCTGACGCCCGCGCTTCGATACGAAGCGGCGCGGCCAGTCACCTCGACATCGTAACGCGCGAGATCGAGCGGCGCGCTGCCCAAGACACGAAACGCCGGCGCGGAAATTCGTGCGCCATCCCAAGTGACCGCGCTGGCATTGGCGCTCAGGCGGAAGGAGACGTTTTCGTCACGCGAGATGACGATTAGTTCGGCGGCGCCTGCTTCCAGGGCGAAGTCGCGGCCGGGACGCGAGGTGCGGGCGATGGCGCCGAGCGCCGTGAAGTCCTCGCCCAGGGTTCCCGAACTTTGAAGCGTGGCGGTGAGCGCGCCGAATGGCGCGTCGATCAGGGCCTCGCCCTCAAGGATCTCCAGTTCGATCGCGGGGATGCTGGGGCGCCGCCGGCCGGGGGCGCCGCCGCCAAGTTGCTCCAGCGACCCCGCCGAGACCCGGCCGCCTTCGTCCATCCTGAGATGGAGGCGAGGGCGGACCACTCTTATGAAGTAGAGGTGGGGGGTGAGCCCGTCCCAGCGCCAGCGGGCCTCCACCAGCGGGATGGTCGCGTCCGGCGTCTCCTCTGAGCCAAAGCGGACGTTGGCGAGGGCGGCGCTGTTCAAGTCTAGGTTAATAAACTGGAAATCGGCGTCGGCCCCGCGCTCGGAGAGGGCCGCCCCCAGCATGAAAGAGGCGATCGAGAAGCGGACCAGCCAGAGCCCGCCAGCCATCAAAAGGAGGCTTATGCCCAGGGCGCCTAGCGCCATGGACCAGCCGGCGATCAGCCGGCGTGTGGGCGGCGGGTCTTCCGGAGGCTGCGTCAGCTCTCGTTCTTGACTCGCAACGGCCTGGTTAGACCTATGTGCCATACTCTTCTGCTTGGCGTGGTCCTTGCTGGGTTAAAGCCGCCCCTTCAGGCGTCTTTTCACCTAACTGAATGACGCCATTACAGTTTCTGGCTGAATAACCAAACGGCGGAAAACACTTGTTCGAGGTGCTTTTCTTCCCGATGGCGGCTATTGGAGCATGGATTGAGAGCAGAATTCGCTCATCGGCTCATGAAGGCCCGTAAAGGAATGGCTGCTGCCGGGTTAATGGCAGCCGCCTCCATGGTGGGTCTCGGGCTGGCCTGGAATGCAGGCCTCTTCAGCGGCGCCGCGGACGCGGCCGCGGCTGAAAGCGTCGCCATGCGCGAAGAAGCGGCGCGCCGCGCCGAGCAATTGGCGTTTACGGAAGTTTACCTTCGCCACGAGACGCGCGAGATGCGCGTCGCCAATGGCGAGACGCTGGCGGGGCTGCTTGTGCGCGCCGGCGCGTCGTCTTCCGATACCAACGCGGCGCTGTCCTCGATTGCCGACGTTTACAACCCGCGCCGTCTGCGGCCGGGGCAGGCGATCAGCCTCTATTTCCAACGCGACGGCGGCGAAGCGCGCCTGACCGGCGTTTCCTTCCGTTCGGAGCCTGGCGCATCTGTCGCCGCCAACCGGACGACCTCCGGCGGCTTCGAAGCGCGCGAAGTGCAAATGCCGCTGACCTTCGAGATCGCGCGCATCGCAGCAGCGGTCGAGACCAGCCTTTATTCGAGCGCGCTGCAACTCGGCGCGACCGACCGAGAAGTCGCCGCGCTGGCTGACGCCTTCTCATACGACGTCGACTTCCAGCGGGACGTCCGCCCCGGCGACAACTTCGAACTCGTGTTCGAGCGCTTCTATGATGACGAGGGCAATACGGTCCGAACGGGCGACTTGCTGTTCGTGTCTCTCGAATCCAGCCGTGGCTCGCGTGAGTTCTATCAATTCATGGCGCCCGGCGATACGCGGCCGGATTGGTATGACGCCGATGGCAAGAGCGCGCGGCGCTTCCTGATGAAGACGCCGATCAATGGCGCGCGTCTTTCTTCGGGCTACGGCATGCGCCGTCACCCGATCCTCGGCTATTCGCGCATGCACCGCGGCACCGATTTCGCGGCGCCGACCGGCACGCCGATTCTGGCGGCGGGCGACGGCACGATTGTTCGCGCGGGTCCCTTCAGCTCTTTCGGCAACTATGTCCGCATTCGTCACGCCAATGGCTACGAGACGGCGTACGCGCACATGTCGCGTTTTGCGCGCGGGATGCGTGCGGGCGTGCGTGTGCGCCAAGGGCAGGTGATTGGCTATGTCGGCACCACTGGCCGCTCAACGGGCCCGCACCTGCACTACGAAGTGATGCGCCGTGGCCAGCAGGTGAACCCGATGAGCCTGCGCGTCGCCAATGGCCGGAACCTCAGCGGCCGCGCGCTAGAGCTCTTCATGATCGAGCGCGAGCGCATCAATACGCTTAGGCAAGTTAGGGCCCGGGAAAATCCCGCGCAGGAAGCCGTGGCGACGCCGACGGCGTTTCGCGCCGCTGGTTCGCCCTGAGGAAAAATCGAGGGTTGAGTGGATAAAGAATCCGTCGCAGTGTCGCGGCGCGCGAGAGCGTGTCTGGAGCACGAGCGATCGAGATGGCGATCAGAGCGTTGATTGCTGACGACCACGAGCTGTTTCGCAGTGGAATGAAGCAGCTGCTAGTCGATGTGCTGCATGCCCAAGATGTGCGCGAAGCAGACAGCATGGATCGCGCCCTCGAAATCTTGACGAATGAAGGCGGCGGCGATCTCGTGCTTGTCGATTGGCGTATGCCCGGCATGTCTGGCGCTGAATCGCTAGCTGCGCTGCGCGATGGGTTTCCGGAAGCCAAGGTGGCGGTTATTTCGGCTTGGGAAGAGCGCGCGGACATATTGGCGGCGCTCGGCGCAGGCGTGCACGGCTACATTCCAAAATCACTTCCCTCGACGCAGATCGCGGCAGCGTTGCAGGGCATCCTCGACGGCCAGATCTTCGTCCCGCCGGCGATGGGAAAGCGCGAAAGCGCGGGCGGCGAAAGCAGCGCTGGCTTCAAGCTGGATCAAGATAAGCTCACGTTGCGCCAGCGCGATGTGCTGCAACAATTGTTGAAAGGGCAGGCGAGCAAGGAAATCGCCCGCACGCTCGATATCGCCGAGGGCACTGTGAAGATTCACCTCGCCGCGATCTATCGCGCGCTCGGTGTCCGCACGCGCGCCGAGGCGATCGCAAAAATGAGCAAGTCCGGCTAAGCGCGCGGCGCGCGCACAATGAAAGCCGCGCCTTCGCCTGGCGCTGAACGTACCTCAATCTCATGCTTCACGAGCGCCGCAAGTTTGCGCGCGATCGTCAGCCCGATCCCCAAGCCGTTGGATGAGCCGCTGCCGAGGCGGACGAACTCACCGAAGATCCGCTCCTGATCTTCCGGCGCGATCCCCGGCCCGGAATCGCGCACGCTGATCTCCACCGCGCCGTTGCGTTCGCTTGCGCTCACATGCGCCGCGCCACCGCCGTGGGTGGCGGCGTTGGCGACGAGTTGCTGCATGATCGATTCAAGCAGTGCCGGATCGGAGTGAACATAGAGGGGTGTGGGATCGGCCGTGAGCTGCGGTGCGTGCGCGACGAGATCCTCGAACAAGGTCTTCAGCGAAACCTTCTCGATGTCGGCCTCGACCTTGCCCGCATCGAGCCGCGCCAGCTGGATGAGGCTTTCGATCATGTTGGCGAGTGATTGCGCGGCGCGATCGGCCTTTCCCAAGACCTCGCGTGCTTCGGCATCGTGCACCCGGCGCTCAAGCGCGCTTAAGTACAAGAGCAGTGCGTGCAACGGCTGGCGCATGTCATGGCCAATCGCTGTCAGGAAGCGTGAGGAGGCGCTCTCATTTTCCATCCGCATGTCTTCTCACCTGCGGGCGAAGCGCGCGCAAGTTGCTATTCAATGAGCTCGCGCTGTTGTTCGAGCCAAGCGATGATCTCGCGCGGCGGCGCGGGCTTGCGCAAGAAGGCGTAACCTGCGCCCTTGGCTGCGCGGCTTGCGTCGTTGTTCAGTGAGCCGGAGAGCACCAGCACGCGCGCGCGCGGAGCCTGCTTGCAGAGATGCTCCGCAGCGAAGACGCCATTGGTCTCCGGCAAATGGAAATCGGTGATGATGATGTCGGCGTTCGCCGCTCGCGCGCCTGCGGCGTGCATGACACCGCTGGCATCGGCGCTGTGAAAGACGTCTGCGCCCCAATCGCGCAAAACTAGCTGCATTGCTTCTGCTGACGCGTGATCGTCTTCGAGAAGCAAGATGAGAGGACGCTTTCCCGTCATTGCGCGAACATAGAACCACACGACAGCGCGCCGCGTCAGCCGAACGCGCGGCATATGCCGGAAGGCATAGGCCATCGCCTAGCGCTTCAAGCACGACTTTTGGGGAATTCACCGCGCGCCCCAGTGCGTGCATATTTTTGCACAGAACAGGGATTGACAGAATGTTCATGGCGAACAGCAGCGCAGAACGATTTGACGACAGCGACACTGGCGGCGGTGACTACTTCGCGGGGCCCAATAGAGGGGCCGGCGAACATGATTTCTGCTCGCGCAGCGGCGCGCAGGAGCTCAAGGCTAAGATCGAGGCCTATTGGGCCGAGCGGGGCCATACCGTGCAAGTGATGTTGCACAATGTCGGCTTTCACCCGGCTATCCGCGCTGCGCGGTTCGACGTGCGCAGCGATATGGTCAATGGCATGCCGCGTCCGGCTGGCGCCCCGAAGCGCGCCCCGGTCGCGTCAGAGGCGTTCGTCGAGGATTTCGACAATGCCGACGACGATCTCGTCTTCGAATAAGGTTTACCAGTTGACCCTGGGCGGGTCTCGGTAGCGAAGGGCGCGGCTTTCCCCCTACAGGGCCGCGCCCTTCGTCATGTTTGGGACTTGCATCGGCGCCGTTCGCGCGGAATGGATGCGCGCATGTCCGATGATGTCGCCGCGCCCGCACAGTTTGAGATTCCGGAAGGCTATGTCGCGCTCGATTGGCGCCGCGGTTTTGTGCGCCAGATCGGACCGCTCTACAGGCGTGCGCAGAACGGCGCCTATACGATGGGCTTTCGCGTCGAGGATCACCACACCAACGGCATGACCAACGCGCATGGCGGCATGCTGATGAGCTTTGCCGATATGGCGTGGGGGCACGTCGTCTCGGTCGAGACTTCGTCTTACTGGGTGACCGTCCGGCTCACGCTCGATTTTCTATCGAGCGCACACATCGGAGAGTGGGTGGAAGGCGCCAGCGAGGTGATGTCCACCGCCGACGATCTCTATGTCGTTCGCGGCCGTATCTGGGCGGGTGATCGTACGCTGATTACCGGCTCGGGTGTCTTCAAACCGATCCAGCGCCGCGAGCCGCGGCCGGGCGAGAAGGCGTTTCAGGCAAAAACCAGCTAACCCGCAACGCGCGCACGCTAGACGTTGCAGGCGCTCACCGCGCAAGATGGCGTCATGGATATTTCTCGCCGATCTGTGCTGGCCGCCGTTCCGCTCATGGGCTGTGCCGGCGAGGCGCGTGCGCGCGTTAACGTCATTCACGTTGCCCCGAATGGTTCGGGTGATGGCTCTTCTTGGGCGTCCGCCGCCGGACTCCACGCGATCCCCGATCTGTTAAAGCAGCTTGAGCCGGGTGGAGAAATTCTCGTCGCGGCGGATCGCGGCGAATACGAGATCAGGAATCCGGTTGAGATCGACCGCGGCGGGCGCGAGGGCTTCGAAGTGCGCGTGCGGGGCGTGAACAGCGCATCGGGGGAACCGATGCTGGCGGTGCTGCGCGGCGATCGCAGCGCCGATGATCAGGGCACGGAAGCGTTCCGGCTTCTGCGCGGCGCCAGTCATTTGAAGTTTTCGCACTTCGACTTCCGCGACATCGGGAATGGCGCATTCAGGACAGGTGGGCCCCTTTCAAATCTCTCGATCGAGGATTGCGCGTTCGAAAACATCTATCGTTTCCTTGAGAACACCGCGGACGACGGGGAGGGGCACGCGAGCATGGACGGCTTCGTCCTGCGCCGCTGCCGCGGTTCGCGCGCGGAACGCGGCTTTCTCCGTGTCCGTTACAATTCCCGCGGCGGCCTGATCGAGGATTGCGCCGCGCAAGGCCTGGCCAACCAGGGCGGCTTCATTCCCGCCGGCTGCGCGCTCGATGATCGTGCTC
>CAYUOC010000050.1:0-2256 GCA_964446305.1 uncultured Terricaulis sp.
ATGAGGCCCGGCATGACCATGAGATCGGTCACGCCGCGAACGCCGGAGTAGAGCACCTGGTCCGCGAGCTGGAAGGCTTCGGCGAATGTCGTGCGCTCATTGGCGACGCGGAAAAGATTTTGGTTCGGGATGACGATCAGCGTGTCGACGTGCTTGCGCAATTCCTGCACGCCCGCTTCCGCGAGCTGCATGCGGCGCTGACCTTCGAAGTGGAAGGGCTTCGTCACGACCGCGATCGTCAGGATGCCGCGCTCACGCGCCGTGCGCGCGATGACAGGCGCTGCGCCCGTGCCGGTGCCGCCGCCCATGCCGGCGGCGACGAACACCATGTGCGCGCCTTCGAGGAATTCGATGATCTCCGGCTGGCTCTCTTGAGCCGCCGCCTGCCCCACTTCCGGGCGGGCGCCAGCGCCCAGGCCTTCGGTGATGGAGTGACCAAGCTGGATGCGGTTCGGGGTGCGGGCGCGCGTGAGCGCTTGCGCGTCGGTGTTGGCGACCACGAACTCAACGCCCTGCAGGCGCGCGTCCATCATGTTGTTGACGGCGTTGCCGCCTGCGCCGCCTACGCCAAAGACCACAATGCGTGGTTTCAGGTCGTGAATTGTCGGCGCGCTGTACTGACTCATTGCCCGCTCCAAGAGCGATCGGTTCTCACGATTCGCCCACGCTCGCACTGCACCGTCAGCGACGGCGCTTAAGCTTTCGTTAAGCTCTAGAAATGAGTGGCGGCGCTTTTGCGGCGGTGCGGCGCCAGGAGGCGGCTACCGCCTGGAGAATTCGGCGCAATTCTCCACACGAGGGCGTGTGGCGCGTCAGGCGTTCGTCGCCGCCGGTTCACGGGCCGTGATGTGCGCGACGGGCGCGAGCGCGCCGCCCATGGCAATCGCCAGTTGTGGGAACACGCCATCGAACGGGTGACGCCGGTGCGGCAGCGACCAGTTCGCGCCGAAGCGTTCGATCTTCAGCTTGAGCTTGATCTTGGCGCGCGCCGCCGCGGCGCGGACGACTTTCGACAGGAACGGCAGGTTGGCGCCGCCGCCGGCCAGAAGCACGGTGATCGTCCCTGCCCCGCGCTCACGGGCTCGCGCGTGCAGTGGCGCGAGGCTAACGGCGACGGTCTGGGTCAGCGCTTTGCAGAAGGCGCGGAAGGATGGATCTTTCTCGAGCGCGGCGCGGGTGATCTTGATGCGCTTCTTGCTGCGATCCCTGAACGAGCTTTCGCCGCGCTGGAAGAGATCATGCTTGAGCGAGCGCGCCGAGAGCTTCACCGCCCGCCAGAGCCGATCCTCCGCCGCGAGACCACGCTTGCCGCCCGAGCGGACGAACAGGTCGATCAGGATATTGTCGAGCTCATCGCCGGCGAGTGGGCAGCATTGATTGGCGGCGGTGATTTCCGCGAGCTTCGAAGGCGCAATAGCGGTGTCACGTTCGAAGGCGGCGATGTCGGTGGTGCCAGCGCCCATATCGATAACGAGCACGAGCGGCTCGCTGGCGCGGGCGAAGTTAGCGTAGGCCGATGCGGCTGAGGCAGATTCGAAGACGACGCCGCCGAACGCGCCGCGGAGCGGGGCGGCCCGCGCTGCATCGAGCGCTGCGCGCACGCGCGTGAGCGCGATGCCCTCGGGCGCACGCAAAGTCGTCCCGAGTTCGCGTGAAAGCGCGGCGGCCTCGTCCACCAGCAAGGCGATGATGCGCCCGGCCTCATCGAACGATTGCCAGTTGGGGCTGGTGAGGCGGCGCGGCGCATCAGCGATCGAAGCCGACATCCCGGGCTCTGCCTCCACCGCTGCGCGGATGAGCTGATCGAGATAGGCGAGGTAAAGGACGATGCCGTCACGGTGGCACAGCGTGCTGGTTGGATCGACGGAGCGGCTGAGCTTCAGCGCCAACGTTGGCTCGATCTCGCGCGCCGACAGGATCATCTTGAACGAGACGATTGGATTGCGCCGCTCGTCCACGCCGGCTTCGGCGCGCTTGAGCGCCGCTGGTCCGAAGAAGATGCGGCCATCGTCGACATACATGGCAGATGGCGTGAGCAGCGGATGGTCGGCTTGCGCGGCCAATCCGATCGGCAACGGCGCAACGTCGTTGTCGTGCGCCCCCAACCAAACACTCGCCTTCGACATGGCCGTGCCGAGGTCTAAGCAAACGCACGCACTTCCAACATCGGATCGCATGGGCGTCCCCCATCCAATGTGACGAATTCACGAAACCGGACCGCGCAATTCGTCCGGTTGGCTAGTATTGCGCTGGGGC
>CAYUOC010000050.1:2356-21823 GCA_964446305.1 uncultured Terricaulis sp.
AATTCACGAAACCGGACCGCGCAATTCGTCCGGTTGGCTAGTATTGCGCTGGGGCCATGCGCGAATAAAAGCGCACTCGCGCGGCAAGCGAGTTATCCACAGCCTGCTATTCTGTCAGGCGTACGCTACTTGGCGAACTTTTCACGCCTCAGGCGCTCGGCGCCTGCTCCAGGCAATTGGTGGAGATCATCGTCATTTCAGAGGCTTCCACCTCGTCGTAAACGGCGACGCTGCTCGCGAAATACTGAGCCAGTTCATCGGCGGCATACTTTTGCTCCGCCAAGGCGCGCCACGCAGCGCCAGCGGAAACGAGCTGCATCAAGTCGCCCTCGGCGCGGCCTTCGGAGACCGCAGACGTTTGCAGCGCGAGGAAGGCCATGCAGGAAACAGCATCGGCATCCTTGTAGTGCGGTTCCTCGCAGGCGCCGATGGCGACGACCGACAAAGCCAAACCAGCAAGACCAAACGCGACGCGCATCGTTCCCTCCTCGACTTTGAGGAGGTTACGGATTGATCACGTTCGAATTGCAGCGGATCTGCGCCGCATTGGCGATGCGCTTAGAAGTTTTCGCGCAACCAATTCCACATGCCGTGCACAGCGTTGCGTACGCTGGCGCCAAGTTGCGCAAGCGAGGGTTGGAAATCGCCGTTGACGATGTCGAGATCGGAGACGTCCAGCCGGTGACGCAGAAGGCCTGCGCTGACGGCGTAAGCTGGGCCAGCTTCGCCGTGATCGAAGCCACAGAGTTCGAGCGGACGGCCAACACGCACCGGCATGCCGAGCGCTTCAGCCGCCAATTCGCGGACGCCAGGAATGAGCGCGCCGCCGCCGACGATGACCGCGCGTTGCGGCCCCTCGGCGCCGGCGAAGCCAGCGCGGTTTAGGCGATCGCGCACGCTCAGCAGCATTTCAACCAGGCGCGGCGTCAGCGTATCGGAAATCACGCCACGCAACGTGGTGGCCGCTTCAAGGCGCCCATCAAGGCCGAGCTTCGGTGCAGCCACAGCTTCGCGCGGATCACAAGCGTTACCGACCGCGCCGAAGTGGAGCTTCACGCGCTCAGCGGCGGCGAAAGTGGTTTGCAGCTTCATGGCGAGATCGCGCGTCAGGCGCACGCCGCCGGCGGAGACGGTTTCGCAGAACACCATGCCCTCGCCGGCGAAGGCAGCGACGCCGATCGAACCCGCGCCCAGATCGACGACCAGCGCGCCCTCCTCCCGCTCTTCCGGCGTCAGCACAGAAAGCGC
The DNA here is from genome assembly GCA_964446305.1 of uncultured Terricaulis sp. Lineage (GTDB taxonomy): Bacteria > Pseudomonadota > Alphaproteobacteria > Caulobacterales > Aquidulcibacteraceae > Vitreimonas. The sequence goes on from CAYUOC010000050.1 coordinate 3,605, forward strand.
GGCGGCTTGCGGGCCGGCGATGATGTCTTCGACTTCGGCGCCGGCTTGGCGGATGCAGGCCTTAAGCGCGTTCATCGCCTCGGTCGGGGCGGTGACGACGCAAGCTTCGACAGCCAACATCTTGCCAGGCAGGCCCAGCGGATCGGGAATGCCTTCGCCGTCATCAATGATGTAGCGCAACGGCTCGACATGGATGAATGAGAGTTGCGGCGCGGGCGCGGCCTTCATCGCTTCGTCGATGGCGTTCTCGATATCGCGGTGAGCGATCAGCGCGCCTTTGACGCGCACGGCGCCGCGCACGATCTGCGACTTGAGGCCGGGACCGGAGTACGAGGCGACAACGCGGCCGACGGGCGCGCCAGCCATGACGGCAGCTTCCTGCAGCGCAACTTCAATGGCGCGGGCGCAGGCGTCAAAATCAGCGGGCTTGCCGCTGGCGATAGCGGGAGCGGTCTGGTGACCGACGCCGAGCACGCGCAGCGGACGCTCCGGGTGCATGTCCAGCACCGGATCGCGGCGCGAGGCGAGGCAAACGGTCTTCGAGACGCCAACGTCGAGCGCCGCGACCAGCGGCGCGGTGCGCTGGGCCTCAGGCGCTTCGTCTTCGTGGTGCTTGAGCTGGGCGGACATCAGACGCCTCCCAGCAGCGGACCGCCTTCGAGGGCGGGATGGATACGGACGGCGACGCGGCCGGGCGCGCGCATATCGAGACGCGCAAGCGGACGATCAAGCAGCGCGTATTGCTGCTGCAGACGCTGCAATTGGGTGAGAGCGGCGATGTCGCCCTCCTCCGGCAGCGCGACGATGGCGCCGGAGGCCAAACGCATGTCCCAGCGGCGATCGCCGACGCGGATCAGCTCAGCGGTGCGCTCGCGAATGTCGGGCATGCGCTCGAGCGCGGCCAGAATCGGCGGCGATGCCGGGCCGGCGCCGCGGCCAGTGACGCGCAGCAGATTTTGGTTGTCCTCAACGCGCTCAGTCAGCAGACGTTCGCCATTGGCGTCGATCACTGCGCGCTGATTGTTCTCGTCTTCCCAGACCGCGAATTCCTGGCGGCGCTCGATCTCCACGACGAGCGAAGACGGCCACAAGCGGCGGACGCGGGCGTTGGCGACCCAATCGAGGCTTTCAACGCGGGCCTTCACCTCTTCAGGATCAAGCGCGAGAATGGAGTGACGGCCCTCCGGAACGATAAGCGCGCGCACTTCCTGCTCACGCGCTTCGCTGATGTCCGGCGTGCCGGGAATGCGCGCAACTTCGATCTCATCGATCTCGAAACCGATGTTGGCGACGGTAGCGTCAGCGGAGCGGGCAAAAGCCTCGCGCGCGTCGAATAAGGACGAGCCGAGCCAGGCGGCGCCGGCAATGGCGATGCCGATAAACATGACGCCGCCGGTCAGCGCGAGCGCAAGGCTCTTGCCGTTGACCTGCACATCGTCACCGCTCAAACCGCCGGAGAGCTTGATGCGCGCGATGCGCGGCATGGATTCGTAGGCCGGCACAGGCGGGGGGCGGCGATTGCCGCGTTGCGGGGGCATGCCGCCGCGCTTGCCGGGACGACGCGCTCTTACCGAGGCCATGACGCGTCCTCCAGGATCCACTGGACGAGTTGGTCATAGGACATGCCGGCGTGCGCGGCCTGTTCGGGGGTCAGCGATGTCGGCGTCATGCCGGGCTGCGTGTTCACTTCGAGCAGCGCCAGACGATCGCGCTTTGGATCGTAGCGAAAATCAGCCCGCGTCACGCCGCGGCAGCCGAGCGCGTGGTGCGCGGCTTCGGCGGCGCGCATGCACTGCTCCGCGATCGAAGCGGGAATATCGGCGGGTACGACGTGGCGCGAGCCACCTTCGGCGTACTTGGCGTCGAAATCGTACCAGTCGCCATCGCTGGTGACGAAAATCTCAGTGACCGCGAGCGCACCGCGATCGTGCATGACGGCGACGGTCAGCTCCTTGCCGTCGATGAATTCTTCGACAAGCACTTCTTCGCCGAACGTCCAGTCGGGATCGAGAAGTTGCTCGGGCGGGCGGTTGGCGCCTTCGCGCACGATGAAGATGCCGACCGACGATCCTTGCGCGTTCGGCTTCACGACGTACGGCGTGGCCATCGGATGACCCTTCGCGGCGTCGCGACGGTTCATCAGCTTGCCGTTCGCGAGCGGCAGGCCAGCTTGCGCGAACACGGCCTTGGACTTGTCCTTATCCATCGCCAGCGCGGACGGCAGGACGCCGGAGTGCGTGTAAGGAAGCTTTAAGTAATCGAGCACGCCTTGCGTACGGCCGTCTTCGCCCCATTCACCGTGGAGAGCGTTGAATACGGCGTCCGGCGCAACTGTGCGCAGGGTCTCGATCCAGTTCGGATCTTGCGGATCAACTTCAAAGACGTCGTGACCGAGCCGGCGCAGCGCATCGGCGCAGCCTTTGCCCGAACTGAGGCTCACTGGCCTCTCGGGGCTCAAGCCCCCTAATAGCACCGCCACCCGGGCCATGCGCTTGCCTCACCAACCAACCACCACCCCAGCCAAACGCGTTTTCTGCGCTCATTCCGGGAGTGTCATAATGAAACGCTTTGGGGTTAAGGCATCATGAGGGCGAAGCACTTTAGTTGCTGATTTTTATGGTAAATTTCGGTTCAGTTAAGTTGACCCGGCTTTACCACGTTTGCCCTTTTGCGCAGGATCGAAGCTAGCCCAGTGCGCTTTCGAGCCTGCTAACGGGGTTGCGTCAGGACACACGCCGCTTGTTTGGGCGCGCGCCTCCGATTTGGGCGCCAACACGGCCTTCCCCGGCCAAACGGGAACCAGCTCTTGGCGAAGCGCGAGATCGGCTCCCACACAAGACGCGCATGGCCAAACGCATCCTGCTCGCACACCCGCGAGGCGCTGAAGTTCAAGCCCGCGCGGTCGCCGCTGAATTGCGGGCGCTTGGGTATGAGGTCAGTGACTACGCCGCCGGCTCACGGGGCGATGGGACGGACAAGCTGGTCTTGCTGTGGTCACGCGCGGCGTGGGGGACGCCCGCGCTCCGGGCAGCGGCGCGGAAGGCGCGCATGGCGGGCTCGCTCGTTTGTGTGCGTTTAGACAACGCGCCGCCGCCCGTTGAGAGCGCGCGCAGTGCGCGGCTGACGAAGCGCATGGCGTGGCGACAGCTCTTGAACACGCGAGGCAGAGTGGCGACCGCGGGGCGCCCTGCACGCTCACAAATTCATACGGCGCGCGCCAAGCGCATGGCGCGACCGGCAATAACGGCGGGGACCGACATGCGCCTACATTCTGAAAGTACGAGCCGGACGTTTGCGATCATGCTGACGCTCTGCCTGGTAAGCGCAGCGGCGCTGGGGATCGCCTACGCGCGTTACCCCGCGGTTGCGGCGCCGATCGATGGCGCGGCGGCAGCGGCTTACGCACAAGCAAGCGAGATCGCCGCGCTCGCGCCGTGAAGCGGTAGTGCGCGCTGCACTTGGTCATATCCCTTTGCGTTCCGCCATGAATCGAAGCTTACCTCGCTGTAATTCCGACATTCCGGGATGAGCAGTTGGAGCGCGCGCCAGCTTTGCGCGCGATGGTGGGAGATATTGGATGCGCGTTTTCGCAATCGCATGCGCGGGCTTGCTCGCCGCGTGCACACAAGCGGCGGCGCCGCCGCAGAGTGATCCGATGGGGCCGATGCCTGTCGTGGCGGGCTTCTACGATTCCGGCCCACTGCAACGTGACTCGGAATGGCTCAGCGTGTGGTTCACGCAAGAACTCGCAGGCGCCATCGCCACGAACGCCGCCGGCCCGGAAGCAGATCGCCTCGACTTCGATCCGCGCTCTTGGGCGATCGATCCGGAAGTCGAAGACATTCGCTATGCCGTCGGACAGCACGCCGAAGCGGACAGCGCCGAAATCAGCACGCGCTTTGGCTATGAAGGCATTCCGGGCGGAATGAACCTTACATGGCACATGTGCCTGCGCGCCGACGGACAATGGCGCATCTCAGACGTCACCGCGATCGATGCGCCGGACGAGCCATCGCCGGGCGCCGGCGAAGCGATCACGCTCCGTGCGCTGCTCGGGCTTGAGCCCGGCGGCACATGTACTTGAGCTAGCCCAGAGCTTCTTGGATGTCGGAGATCAGATCTTCGACATCCTCGATGCCGACCGAGAAGCGCACCAGGCCATCGGTGAGGCCGATTTGCTCGCGCAGATGCTTATCGACCGAGGCGTGGGTCATGATCGCTGGGTGCTCGATCAGCGACTCGACGCCGCCGAGGGATTCCGCCAGCGAGAAGAGTTTCACCCGCTCAAGGAAGTTGCGCGCGGGTTCAAGGCCGCCCTTGAAGTAGGCGGTGATCATGCCGCCATAACCGCCCACCATTTGCTTCTTGGCCACGGCGTGCTGCGGGTGATCGGTGCGGCCCGGATAGACGACGCGCTCGATCTGAGATTGCTCGGCGAGGAAGTCCGCGATCTTGGCGGCGTTCTCGCAATGACGCTGCACGCGGACGTGCAGCGTCTTGGTGGAACGCATCAGCAGGAAGCTGTCCCAAGGTGCCGCGATGGCGCCGACGGCGTTTTGGGTGAACTTCAAGCGGTCCGCGAGTTCATCGTCGTTGCAGATCAGCGTGCCGCCAATGACGTCCGAGTGGCCGCCAATATATTTGGTGCAGGAATGGCTGACGATATCAGCGCCGAGTGAGAGCGGATTCGTCAAGACCGGCGTCGCGAAGGTGTTGTCGACGATCGTCAGCGCGCCCTTGCTCTTGGCGAGGCGCGCGACTGCGGCGATGTCGATAACCTTGAGCAGCGGATTGGTCGGCGTTTCGAGCCATACCAGCTTGGTGTTCGCGGTGAACGCGGATTCGGCGGCATTCAGATCGGTGAGATCGGCGCGCGTGTAGGTAATGCCGAACTGTTTGAAGACCTTGTCGAACTGGCGATAGGTGCCGCCGTAAACGTCGTCCGACAGCACGACGTGATCGCCGGAGCTGAGCAAATGGATGCACGCGGCTTGCGCGGCAAGGCCGGATGAGAACAGCAGGCCGTGACGTCCACCCTCGAGCGAGGCGATGTTGCGCTCGGCGGCTTTGCGCGTCGGGTTGGCGGAGCGCGCATAGTCGTAATCCTCAATAATCACGCCAGGGCTTTGCTGGACGAAGGTCGAGGTCTGATAGACCGGCGTCATGATGGCGCCGGTGGAGGGATCCGGTTCCTGGCCGGCATGGATGCAGCGCGTGCCGAAGCGTTTGTTGTCGTGATGCATGGCGCTAGTCCTTACTGATACGCGTGCTGCAGACCCAGTCCCGTCATCCTGGGCACGCGGAGCGTGACCGGGATCCAGGGATGTTGGCTCTGGAGCCCGGCCGCGCTTCGCACGTCCAGGATGACGGACGGATCATCGTTTGCCAGACAGATATTCGATCAGGTCGATCTTGGAGATGACGCCCACGACATTGGATGAATCCACGACGACGGCGACGTTGTCGGCGGCGAAGATGTGGAACAGCTCCTCGATCCGGGCTTTCGGATAAATCAGGCCGCCAATCGGCGCCGCCACCGACTTCGCCGGCGCGTTCAAGTCGAAATCGCGCTTCTGCATCTTCGACAGAATATCGCTCTCGTGGATGATGGCGTTCAGCTTACCGCGTTCGATCAGCGGGATTTGGCTGACGCCATTTTCGCGCATCAGATTGACGACCGACTTGAGCGACGCATCAGCGTCGGCCGTGATCGGCTTGGTCTTCAGGTTCTTGAGCAGCTCTTCGACGAAGCCGAGTTCACGCTCGGTTTCGGTGAAGCCGTGCTCCTTCATCCAGGCGTCGTTGAGGAACTTCGAGACGTAGCGGTTGCCGTGATCCGGCAGGACTGTGAGCACGACTTTGCCCGGGCCAAGCTCCTTCGCGATTTCGATAGCGACATGGACGTTCGAGCCCGACGAGCCGCCGCAGAAGAGCCCCTCTTCGCGCACAAGCCGGCGCGCCATGACAAAGCTGTCACGGTCATTCACTTGGCGCATGTCGTCGACGACGGAGAAATCCATCGCGCGGCATTCGATGTCCTCACCGATGCCTTCGACCATGTAGACGTGCGCGGTCGGCAGCGTCTTGGTGTGGAAGAGATGATAGTGCACGGAGCCCAGCGGATCGGCGCCGATGATCTTCACGTTCGGCGCGTGTTCTTTCAGGTAGCGGCCAACGCCTGAAACGGTGCCGCCGGTGCCGGTGCCGCCGACGAACGCGTCGAACTTCCCGCCGTCGGTGTCTTCGAAGATTTCCTTGCCGGTGGAATGATAGTGCGCGTCGATGTTCCAGGAGGAATGGTACTGGTCGACGTAGAAGGCGCCAGGCGTATCTTCTGCAATCTTTTTGGCGACGTTGACGTAGTGCTCAGGTGAGTCACCAGGAACGTCGGTCGGCGTGATGATCACTTCGGCGCCGTAGGCCTTCAACGAGTCCTGCTTCTCCTTCGACATCTTATCCGGCATCGTGAAGATGCAGCGATAGCCCTTGATCGCCGCCGCCATTGCGAGCCCCTGGCCGGTGTTGCCGGAGGTGTTTTCGACGATGAGGCCGCCGGGCTTCAGGATACCCTTCTTCTCGGCTTGCTCGATGATGTAGTTGGCCATGCGATCTTTGATCGAACCGGCCGGGTTCAGATATTCGCACTTCACCCACACTTCCGCCGCGCCCTCGGGCACGACCTTGTTGAGCTTCACGAGCGGCGTGTTGCCGATCGCGGCGAGGATGTTGGGCTTCAGACGCATGGAATTGAGTTTCCCTGTGGGTGTCTCTGGGGGATGTTGGGGCGGGGTTTAGAGCGGCGCGGCAGGAAAAGCCACACCAGGCCGGCGGCGCCCTGCCATGCAGCGGCGTAATCGGCCCGAACCGGTCTTAGGGTCGCCCGATCCGCTTGATTTCCCACTCAAGCTCGATGCCGTGCTTGGCTTTCACGGCGGCGCGAACGTCTTCGCCCAGGCCTTCGATGTCGGCCGCGGTGGCCTCGCCGGTGTTGATGAGGAAGTTCGCGTGCAGCTCGCTCACCTGCGCGCCGCCGCGGCGATAACCGCGCATGCCGGCTTCGTCGTTGAGTTTCCAGGCGGAGAGCTTTTCGCCGTCAGGGCCAATCGGGTTCTTGAATGTGGAGCCGCCGGTTTTCTCGCGGATCGGCTGCGAGGCCTCACGCTTGCTCGTAATCTCGGCCATGCGCGCGGTGACCTCGTCCGGGGTCGAGCGCACACCTTGGAAGACGGCCTGTTGCCAGATGATCTGACCTTCGATGGCATTGTGACGATAGGTGAAGCCGAAGTCCGCATTCTCGAAAACCCGCGGTCCATCGCCCGAGCGGTCATAGCCCCACGCCGTAACGAGAACGTCCTTTGTCTCACGGCCATAGCAGCCGGCGTTCATCGTCAGCGCGCCACCGATGGTGCCGGGAATGCCGGCGAAGAATTCGAGCCCGCCGATCCCAGCTTTCGCCGCCGCTTTCGCCACCATCGAGTCGAGCGCGCCGGCGCCGGCAACGACGCGACAGGTCTCTTCCTCAATATGGATTTGTGCGAATTGGCGCCCAGCCAGCCTGACAACAACACCAGGCACGCCGCCATCGCGCACAATGACGTTGGACCCAACGCCCAGCACGGTGACCGGAATTTCATCCGGTAAGGCGCGTAAAAACTGCGCGAGATCCTCCCCGTCGGCCGGCAGGAACAGCGCGTCAGCCGGGCCGCCGACACGAAACCAGGTAAACGGCGCCAGCGTTTCACTGCGTAGAAGCTGGCCGCGCACCTGCGGCAGGTCGAGTTCACTCATTGTTGATTGGGTATCGCAGGGTTTTGAGCCCCGTCAACGCAGCCGCCCGCTCGCATGGCGCGGCGGAGCGCCCCATAGTGTTGAACAAAGGAGGCCGCGCCTCATGATACGCATGTTTACTGCTTTGATTTGCCTTTGGACGCTGGCCGCGTGCGCCAGCACCGATGCCGACGGCCAAAGCTCAAGCTCGCTCGATTGCTTCCGCAGCGAGCAAGTGAGCGGCTACAGCGTCATCGACGACCACAATATCGGGCTCAGCGTCGGCGCCAACCGCCGGTATGTGCTGACGACCAATTGGAACGCGCGCGACCTCGATTGGACGCAGGCGATTGCGTTGCGTTCAGCCACCGGCCGCATCTGCACCGGCAACGGCCTGGGCATTCAGATCATCGGCGGCGACCCCCAGCGCACCTACCCCGTCACACAGATTTCGCGCGTGCCGGACGATAATCCGGTACAAGGCAGCTAACTCACTCGGAGACGTATGATGCTTCGCTTTGCTCTTCTTGCGACCGCCCTCACACTCGGCGCCTGCGCCGCATCAGGGACCAGCACCGCATCGAACACCGGCAGCGATCGAGATTGCTTCCGCGCACTCGATGTGCGCGGTTACAGCGTCGTCGACGACCATCGGGTGAAACTGCGCATCAGCCCGGCGCGCGAGTACATTTTGAGCATCCCGCAGAACTCGCGCGAACTGGATTGGACGCGCGCGATCTCGGTGCGTTCGGCCTCGAACTTCATCTGCGTCGGCGATCCGTCGGGTGTGCAGCTGATGGGCGGCGATCCGCCGACGCCGTTCATGGTGACGAACATTGAGCGCGCCCCGACGACCGTCGCGGATCAGGGCAGCTAAGCGTCCACCTTTAGGCCGGCGCGCAGAGCGATGCGGCCAAGCGCGCCTTTGACGATGACGTCGAGCTGGCTTTGCGGCTGATAGTCCGCGGGCGCAACATAACTCACGCGATCTTCCGCGATCAAACGCGCGACCTTGTCGAGGCTGCGCGGCTCGGTCCATTGATAAGGATCCAGCACAGCGATGGCGCAGCCGCCTTGGCTCGTCACCATTTTCATCGACGGAATGTCGGTGTCGCCGTCGCCGATGAAAATCATGCGCTCGAACGGCAGCTCGCGCGCATCATTGTGCATCCAGCGATTGATGGCTTCCGTATCGTGGACGTTGTCGATGCCCTTGTTGATGCGGAAGAGAAATTGCGTCTTGGTCGTGTAATTGATCGCGACCCCCGGCCACTTTGCCTCACCTGCTTTGTCATAGAGAAAGCGTGACGCAAACACTTGGCGGAAGCGCGGAAACAGCGGGCAACCTTCGATCATCTCGTAGATGCCGGACGAGACGATGTAGTGATCGAGCTGAAGGCCGAGATCGTCAGCGAACGCATCGACGCGATCGAACCAGTGATCAAGGCCGTCGAAGAAATCCGGATCAGCGCCGTTGTCCTGCAATTGCTTGCGCGTGACCGGATGGCCGGCGGCGCGGGCGCGATCGAGCATCAGGTGCATATAGACGAGGATCTCGTCGGCATCTTCGAGCTTGGCGAGGCGCTTCACCTCCATCCAGAAGTCGGCGTGCTTCATGCCGGCGATATCCGGAATGAAGCTGCGTTCCTGGAGATTGCCGCGCGCGAGCGTGCCATCGAAATCGTAGACAATGGCGGCGCGGAGCGGCTCGCGGCGGGGCTTGCGGTGGGCGGTGTCCGGCATCCTTCCCGGCTGCGCGGAGTCGGGCGAACGAGTCAAACGTTGCGCTGGCGATGTGGGTTATTCCGCCGGCATCAGGCGGTCACGGATAGCGCGGACGCGGTCGAGCAACGGCTGGGCTTGCGGGATCGCGGCACGGAACTCGAGCGAAACGCTTTCGGCGCCGGACGGCCCCTCAACAGTCAGGCCTTCGGCGCCGCCATCGGCGCAATCCGGGCAGCCGACAGTTTCAGGCAGCGCCTCGAAATCGACGTTTGCCGCGAGACGCTGGAGATCTTGCCATTCGCTGGCTGAAAGCTGCGCCGTGTAGCGCTGCTCGGGCAAGTTTTGTGGTGCGCCGCGGCCGCCGCGGGCTTCGCGGATGAGCACAGCCCGCCCTTCGGTGATTTCGAGCCGCGTCGTGCAATAGCCGACACACATCCCGAACGAAGTGGTGGATAGAATCCGGGTGACTGGGGCTGACGGTGGCGGCGCCGGAGTATTGGCGCACGCGGTGAGCCACGCGACCGCGGCAAACACAAGGTAGGGCTTCAAGTCACGCACTGTTGGATCTCTCCTACCCCGCAAAGCCGAGCTCAATCATCTTGGCGGAAACGAATATGACAATCAGCGCTAGTGGCGCACCGACGCGTGCGTAATCCGCAAATCGGTAACCGCCCGGCGCCATGACCAACAAGTTGTTTTGGTGACCAATCGGCGTGAGAAAGTCCGAGGAAGCGCCGATCAAGACCGCTATCAGCAGTGCATCGGGCGAAACCTGCAAGGCTTGCGCAACCGAAACCGCGATCTGACCCATGATAATGGCGGTGGCGACGTTGTTGAGAAAGATCGAGAGCAACATCGTTGCGGCGACCATCGCAGCGGAGGCCCAGAAAATTGGCGCGTGAGAAAGCACCACCGCGAGTTCAGTTGCGAACAGTTGGGCCGCACCGGACGTTTGAAAGCTCTGCCCCACCGGGATCATAGCGCCGATAAGCACGATGATCGACCAATCGACTGAGGAGTAAATTTCTCTCGGTGGCAGGAAACTTAGCGCCGCTAGCCCCGCGGCCGCGATCGCAAACGAAAACGCAGTTGGCATGTTGAAGATCACGGACGCCGCGACGGCCGCCGCGTAGATGCCGATGGCGATAGCCGCCCGACTGACATCGATGCGTGCAGTTGGCCGGCGCGCGACTTCGAGGAGGCGCGCGTAGCGGGAATAGATGGCGATCTGTTCGGCGGAGCCGTGTATCGAAACTTGATCGCCCGCTTCGAAGCGCAACCGCGAGATCGGCTGACGCAATTGCGCGGCGCGCCGACCGGCCGCCACCACAACCACCTCTCCGTTCGTGTCCCAACGGATCGTATCCAACGGCCGCCCGACCAGCGGCGAACCGTTACCGACGACGGCGACGATGGTGACGGCGTCCTCGGCCTCGGCGCGCTGAATGTTCAACGAAAGATCGAGCCGCTTGGCGACCTCCCACGGATCGACGCTACCCCCGACGAGGACACGATCGCGCGGCTTCAAAGGCCGCGCGACGGCGAGATCAAGCACGCGGTTGCCGCGAAGCACCGCCAAAGGCGCAACCTTGGACGCCTTCAAGCTCTCGAAAAGCGCCGCCTCGGACTCGTCTGTCATTTCGTCCTGCGAAACCGGCCCCAATTCGAATACAGCGTATGCGGCCTTCGGCGCGTCTTCCGCCGACATGCGCCGCGGAGCGAGCCGCCAGCCGATCAAGCAGATATATGCGACCCCTGCGGCAGCAACTGCGGCTGCGACCGGCGTCATCTGGAAGAAGCTGAACGGCGCACCGAGCTGATCCGCGCGAACCGATGAGAGAATCAAATTCGCGGGCGTGCCGATTAGGGTGGTCATGCCGCCGAGGATGGTCGCAAACGCGAGCGGCATGAGGCCGGCCCCGGGCGGCAAACCGTGCGCACGGCAAATTCCAACGACGGCCGGCATTGCAATCGCCAGCGCCGCTATGTTGTTCATGAAGGCCGAGAGAGAAGCGCCGACGACGAGCAATATGCCAAGTTGCAGCGGAAATGGCGCTTTCAGTGCCGCGAGCCTGTCTGTGACCGCATCGGCCACACCCGTGAGCTCAATCGCTCGACCGATGATCAATACGGCTACGATAACAATGACGGATTGATCGGCGAAGCCGGCGAATGCCTCGCCAGGCGGAACAAGTCCCAGCAACAAGCAAGCAGCCAACGCCAGGAGCGCCACCAGATCGTGGCGAACCCGATTGGAGGCAAACAACGCGAGCGAGACCGCAAGTACAAGAGTGCTCGCCAGAGCGGGCGTTATGCCGGCGGCAAAATTCAAGCCGCTGCCGCAGCCAACTTGCCGGGTAGTGCGTTCGCATATTGGGTGATGTCACCCGCGCCCAAGCAGACGATTATATCGCCGGGCTTGGCTTCGGCGCGCACGAATGCCGGCAAATCGTCTAGGCTCGCAATACGCCGCGCGTCACGGTGACCATGGCTCTTCAGGCTCGCGGCAAGCGTATCGGCGCTAACGCCATCGATCGGGGCCTCACCGGCGGCGTACACATCGGCGACGGCGACGATATCGGCATCGTTGAAGCAGGTGGAGAAGTCTTTGAAGAGATCGCGCAGGCGCGTGTAGCGGTGCGGCTGCACGACAGCGAGCACGCGGCCTTCCGTCATTTCGCGCGCGGCGGAGAGCACGGCGGCGATCTCGACGGGGTGATGAGCGTAATCATCGACGATGCGGACTTCATTCCAATAGCCGGTCGTGGTGAAACGGCGCTTCACGCCAGCGAACTTCTTCAGGCCGTTGCGGATGCCGGCGTCGGTGACACCAAGCTCGCGCGCGACAGCGATGGCGGCGACGGCGTTCTGGACGTTGTGGCGGCCTGCGACCGGCAGAAAGAGATCGTGCATGGTGACGCCCGGCCCCTCGCCCTTGCGGCGGGCGACAACATCGAAGGTTGAGCCATCGCGCGATGGGCGCACATTCACGGCGCAGACGTCGGCTTGCGGATTGAATCCATAAGAGATGATGCGGCGGTCCCGCACTTGGGCAGCCAGAGCCTGAACCTGCGGGTGATCGAGGCACATCACGGCGAAGCCGTAGAACGGGATGTTTTCCACGAAAGTCTGAAATGCCGCGTTCATGGCCTCGACCGAGCCGTAATGATCGAGGTGTTCGGGATCCATGTTGGTGACGACGACAGCGGTGGCGCGCAGGCGCGTGAAAGTGCCGTCGCTTTCATCGGCCTCGACGACCATCCACTCACCCTCGCCCATGCGGGCGTTGGCGCCGTAGGCGTTGATGATGCCGCCATTGATGACGGTGGGGTCTTTCTGGCCGGCGTCGAGCAGCGCGGCGATCATCGAAGTTGTGGTGGTTTTGCCGTGCGTGCCGCCGATGGCGACGGTCCACTTCAGGCGCATGATCTCGGCGAGCATTTCGGCGCGACGGACGATTGGAACGCCACGCGCGCGCGCGGTGTCGACTTCGGGGTTACCCGTCTTGATCGCGGATGAGATCACCACAACGCCGGCATGCGCCGCGGCTTCGGCTTTGTGCCCGATCGATATCTGAATGCCTTGCGCGCGTAGACGCTCGATATTGGCCCCGTCCTTGGCGTCGGAGCCTGTCACCTCGTAGCCGAGGTTTTTCATGACGGCGGCGATGCCGGACATGCCGATGCCGCCGATGCCGACGAAATGGATGGGCCCGGTATCAAACGGAATAGCGCGGCGGATCATGAACTCCCCTAACCGCGCCAGTATAGACGCGCTTCTTGGCGCATCAAAGGCGGTTAGCGGACGCCGTACTGCTTGGCGAACGATTCAGTATCGTAGTGCTTCTCTTCCTGGTTATCGCCAATGCGCACGTCGATGCTGCCGCGCTGCGTGAACCCGCGCGCCTTCTGCACAGCCTCGGCCGCGGTGTCGGCGAAACCAAGCACGCCGGGTGTCGCCGTGCTCACCAGCCGGCACACGATGGTGAAGCGCTTTCCTTGCATTCCCGTCTCCCCTCAGAACCGTGCGCGCAGCAACACGCGCGAACGCGCCAGCACCGCGCGCGGCCCCTCTAGCGTCCAGACGGCCAGCACATAAGCGAGGCCCAGCACGCCCGCAACCAACAGAAGCGGCTGCAGCTCAGCCAAACCAAAGCCCAAGGTATGCGCGATGGGGAAAATCAAACCGATCAGCGCGAAAGTGGTGGTGGTGCGGAAGGCGCGCTGGCGCGCTTCGCGGCGGCGGGCGCGTTCAGCGGTGAGCGCGAGCACGTCGAAGCGGAAGCCTGGATCGGGCGTCCGGGGCGCTTCGCCGAGGAGCGCGGCAAGTTCGAGATCGTCACTCATCGTTCGCTCCTTTCACGCCGAGCGCCGCCTGCAGGCGCGCCCGGCCCCTCGTAACATGGGATTTCACGGTACCCAGCGGCAAGCCCAAGATCTCGGCGGCCTCGCCATGAGTGAATTCCTGGCCGAGGCAAAGCGCAAGGGCGGCGCGCTGATCTTCCGGCAATTCTTCCATCGCTTTGCGGAGCACGAGGCGCTGGGCGGCGCGCTCTGGCGCCTCGTCCGTCTGCGTGTCGCTCAAATCGGCGTAAGCAGTTTCGCGCACTTCGCGGCGGCTCTGCGCACGCCGGGCGCGGCGCCAGTATTGGAACGCCACACCGCAGATGAAGGTGCGCAGCGATGAGGACCCGTCGAAGCGATTGAGCACGTCCCATGTACGGGCGAAGGCCTCCTGCGCGAGATCGTCCGCGTCGGCGTAGTTGCCGGTGACGCGCCGCAGAAACGCACGCACCGCGCCTTGGTGCATGTCCACCAGGCGGCCGAAGGCGGCATAGTCGCCCCCGCGCGCGAGCCCGATCAGGCGCGCCTCTTCCCCCGCGTTCATGATGGCTCAGGGGCGGCGCGAGGTGATGGCGATGATCAGAGCGCCGAAGGCGAGTACGCCGAACGTGACCGCCACCACCAAGAATGCGAACGACCACATCTCGGCGCGAATGAACCACCAGCCGACGGCGAAACCAGCCGCGAGCGCAGCGAAGGTGAAAAAGCTCCACCAGCTCGATTGCTGCGGCGTCGCTTGGTTTGCGGGCGGCTGCCAATCGTCTTGCGCCATGCGGAGAAGCTCGGGCGGCACTTCCTTGCCTTGATCGATGTAGGACTTGATCACGTTCATCACGTCGCGCTGACGGCGCTCGCTCGAGATCATGCCCCAGAGCCCCATCGTCATCCCGAATACGGGAAACATGAGCCACCAGAACTCGCGGAACAGTTGGGCGAAATCCATCACTTGCGCTCCAGCTTCTCGCGGGCGTCGCGAATGACGGTGTCTTGATAAGCGCCGTCGCGCGCCATACCGAAAATCGCCATCACCATGCCGAACGCCGGAAACATCAGCCACCAGAAGTCGCGGAACAATTCTTCGGTCATTGGGGACCTCCTGCCGCCCGGTTCGGGCGCTTCTGATCCTTCACCGCCGCAAGGCGCGGCGCCGGATGCAGGGCCGGTGAAGAATTTTAGAGGGCGGCCCGTTCGGCCAGATCGGCCAGGGTCCTGGCGGCTTCCGGCTTGGCGGCGGCGCGGGCGGCGGCGGCGCGGACGGCCAGGCCGTGCGGGTCAGCCAGGCGGCGTTCCAGCAGGGCCGCAAGGGCGCCAGCGTTGAACTCGGCCTCGGTGAAGAGGTCGGCGGCGCCGACAGCGGTTAGGCCTTCGGCGTTGGCAGTCTGGTGGTCGTCGGCGGCGGCCGCGAAGGGGATCAGGATCGCGGGCCGGCCAGCGACTTGGAGTTCCGTCACTGACGACGCGCCGGCACGCGAGATGACCAAGTGCGCGGCACCCAGGCGTTGGCCCATGTCCTTGAAGAACGGCGCGACGTCCGCGCTAACGTTCGCGACTTTGTATTTCGCCTTGGCGTCCTCGACCTGCTCCTCGCGCACTTGATGAACGACATCGAGGCGCGAGCGGAGTTGCGGCGGCAGCAGCGAGATCGCAGACGGGATCACTTCGCCAAAAACGCGCGCACCTTGGCTGCCACCAATGATGAGGAGATTCAGGCGCCCGCCCGCTGGGGCTTCCGGGTACGGACGCTCGCGCACGGCAAGGATCGGCAGGCGCACGGGATTGCCGACAACGTGCTTGCGTGACGCCGCGGCCGCCGGAAGCCGATCGAGGCGCTCGAAGCCGCAAGCGACGATCGCGGCGCTCCCGGCCATCGAGCGGTTCACGCGGCCGAGCACAGAATTCTGCTCGTGGATAAGGATCGGAACCTTTTGAGCCCGCGCAGCCATGAGCGCGGGAAACGACGGGTAACCACCGAAGCCGGCCACGAGCGCCGGCGGCAGTGCTTTGAAGCGCGCCTTGGCTTCGTTGACCCCCTTCCAGATCTTGAATGCCGCTGGGATCGCAGTGATCGGGTTCATTGAGATCGACGCGGCGGAAACATCCTCGATGCGCTCGGCCGGAAAGCCCTCCGCGTAACGGCGTCCGCGCGCGTCAGTCATCAGCACAACGCGCCAGTCGCGGCGGAACATCTCTTCAGCAAAGGCGGCGGCGGGAAACAAATGTCCGCCGGTTCCGCCTGCTGCAATGACGACGACTTTTTTGGTCATGTTCTAATCGCGTCTACGGCCTGGATAGAGATATGCGCCGGGCCGGTCACGGAGAAGGGAAAGGCAACACCCCAAAGCCAGCGCGGAGCCGATCATTGAGGAACCGCCGAACGAAATGAACGGCAGCGTCATGCCCTTCGCCGGCAGCAAACTCAAGTTCACGGCAATGTGGATAGAAGCTTGTGCGACGAGCAGCGTGATCAAGCCAGACGCGGCAAGTTGTTCGAACGGCTCGTTTAATCGGCTCGCGCGCGACAGGCCGCGGAACGCGAGCGCGCCAAACACGGCGATGAGGCCGATTGACGCGATGAGACCAAATTCCTCTGCCGCAACGGCAAAGACGAAGTCGGCGTGCGCGTCCGGCAAGTGTTCCTTGATGACGCCCTCGCCCGGGCCGCGGCCAAACACGCCGCCAGAGGCAATGGCGTCGAGCGCTCGGTTCACCTGGTACGCGGCATCGCCTTCGGGATTGAGAAAAGTGTCCACGCGTTCGCGTGCGTGCGGGTAAAAGTTGTAGATCGCCCAGGCGCCAATCGCCGCGAGCACGCCACCGCCCAACACATAGCGCAGCGCAACGCCGGAGAGGATGAGCATAGGTCCCAGACACATGCCGAGCAGCGCGGTCTGGCCGATGTCAGGCTGCGACAGCAGAACGGCGGCAGCGATCGCATAGAGCGTGATGGCGACGGCGCGGCCGGGGAATCCTGGCTGCTTCATCGCTTCGCCGAGCATCCATGCCCAGACGACGATGAGCGCGGGCTTCAAAATCTCCGACGGCTGAAAAGAGGTGAAGCCAAGATCGAACCAACGCTGCGCGCCCTTGATCTCGGGACCAAAGATTGAGGCAATCAAACAGAGCGGCAGGAAGATCGCCGCGGTGATGACGGCGCCGCGCCGCAATTGGCGCGGGTCGAGCGAAGCGGCGGCGAGCATGACCACGATGCCCAGCGCAGCGTAGGCGGCTTGGCGGCCGGCGAAGTAAAAGGCCTCGCCAATCTGGATGCGCGCGGTCGCGGCAGGGCTCGCGGACATCGAGAACAGGATGCCCAGCGCAAAAAGGATGCCGGCGATGATAAGCAACGGGCGGTCATAGGTACGCGCCCGGTCGACCGCCGCGCTGAAGCGCTCGGCGATCGCGGAACTCAAGCCACGCCTCCGTTGCGCTTGCCGCCTGCGGCCTCGCTGAGCGCTGCGACGAACTTCTTGAACTGATCGCCGCGATCTTCGTAGCTCTTGAACTGATCGAACGACGCGCACGCCGGCGAAAGCAGCACAACCGGATGCGGCTCGCCGGACGCCTTGGCGTCCGCGAACGCCAGTTTCACAGCGGCTTCGAGATGGCCGGCCATGGCGACCGCAACCTTACCGCGGAGGACATCGGAGAAATCTCCCGCGGACTGTCCGATAAGGTAGGCCTTGGCCATGCGCGGGAAGAAGGGTTCGAGGTCCTCGATACCGCCCTCCTTCGCGACGCCGCCTGCGATCCAATAGACGCGCGGATAGACCGCGAGCGCTTGCGCGGCAGCATTGGCGTTGGTGGCTTTGCTATCATTGACAAAGCGCACGCCATCAATCGTGCCCGCGCGTTCGAGGCGATGCGGCAAGCCGCCAAACGTTGTGAACGCCTGCGCGATGATACGCGGGTCGACGCCCAACGCGCGCGTCGCCGCATAAGCGGCGGCGGCGTTCTGGGCGTTGTGCTTGCCTTGCAACGCTGGCGCCCCCGAAAGCTCGGCCACCGTCTCAGCGCGGCCGGAGAGGCTATCAATGACTTTGCCGTTGAGCGCCGTGACGCCACGCCCGAGCGCTTGGCCGGATGAGATCGGCGCGACGTGTTGCACGGCCGCGCGCGTGAGCTCGGTGCAAACCATGGCGCAATAGCTATCGTCGACGCCGATGACGGCCCAATCGGCGGCGCCTTGGTTCAAGAATATGCGCTTCTTGGCGGCGACGTAGGCACTCATGTCGCCGTGGCGATCGAGATGATCAGGCGTCGTGTTGAGCCACACGGCCACATCGAGGCGCAGGCTCGAGGTGAGATCGAGCTGGAACGAACTCAACTCGATCACATAATAAGCGCCCGCGTGCAGCGGCGGCTGTTCGAGGATCGCATCGCCGAT
>CAYUOC010000051.1:0-21495 GCA_964446305.1 uncultured Terricaulis sp.
AGGTCGTAGGTTCAAATCCTACTCCCGCACCCACCCCAACAGAGTGGGAGACCTTTCGAAGCCTAGGCTGCTGACTTCGAACGAAAAAACCCTCGGCAAACGCGCCGGGGGTTTTTTCGTCGGCGAGCGCGAGCAGGGCGCCAAGGTCGCCGTGCACGGTGATCCGCCATCCATCGCGCTCGTTCTCGTCGGGCAGCAATTCGATCGTGCTGATCAGCTCGCGAATGGCTTCGCGCGTGTTGATGTCGGCGTCTGGCCCAGAGAGCGCGGTCTCAAGTTCGGCGACCCGCGCACGGTAGATCTCGGCGGCCCGCGGATTGAGGCTGACGATTTCCGGCGCCGGCTCCAGCGCCAGTTCGGCCTCCAGAGCGGCTTGTTCGGCTTCCGCGGCCAGTAGTTTGGGTTGGAGCGCTTTCGAACCGGTCTCGATCAGCTGTTCGGCCAAACGATCGACCCGGCGGACGAGTTCAGCGAGGTCGCGTTCAAGTTCCACGCGCCGACGCGAGGCGCGAGCGCGTCTAGCATTCTCCTCCTCGTGAAATGCCTTCACGGCTTCGGCGACTAAATCTGGGGATAACAGGATACGCTTGAGCCCGCTCAGCACGCGCGCGTCCAGCTTCGCTGCCGGAATGGTCTTGCGCTGCTGGCACGCGCCGCTCTGGCGCACGGCCGAGCAGCCGTAGATTTGTGGTCCGACGATTGAGCAGCCGCCGCCACACACCCCGCAACGAAGCAAGCCCGACAAGAGCCGCACTGGACGTTTCTTGGGCCGTTCGCCAGCAGGCGGGCTCACGCGCCGGCGTCGTCCTTGCACGGCCTCCCAGAGATCATCATCAACGATGCGAAGCTCGGGCGCCGCGACAACGACCCATTCGCTTTCTGGATTGAGAATGCTGGAGCGGCGACCCGTGGATGGATTCTTCACGAAGCGGCGCCGGTTAAAGACGAGACGACCGCGATAGAGCTCTTGGCAAAGGATGCCGTCACTTGCGCGCACGTCGCCATTGAGCGTGGACACGCGCCACGGACCGCCGCGAGGGGAGGGAACGCTCTCCGCGTTCAGCTTTTTCACGAGAGCAAGCGGCGAAACCCCCGAGGCATAAGCTGAGTAGATGCGGCGCACGATCGCCGCTTCCTGATCGTCGATTTCGCGACGTCCTCGTTCTTCGCCCGCGACTACGCGGTAGCCGTAGCAGCGCCCGCCAGCGATCCGTCCCGAACGGGCAACACCAATGAGACCGCGCCGCGTTTTTTGCGCAAGATCGATGAGGAAGGCTTCCGCGATGATGCCCTTGAGGCCCGCGACCATAGAAGTCACTTCGCCGTCCGAGATTGTATAGAGTTTGACGCCGCTCACGGTCGATGCGCGCCGGATCAAGTGCACGTCGGCCTGGTCTCTTGAGAGACGGTCAATCGCCTCACTCACGACAGCGTGCATGCGCCGCGCGCCCATGTCGTCAATGAGTTTCAAGAGGCCAGGGCGCGTCGCCATGCTTGCCCCGGACAGGGCGGCGTCGGAATAGACGACGTACGGCCCGTCTAGCCCAATGCGATTTGCATAGTCCTTGCAGGCCGCGATCTGATCTTCGATCGAGCGCTCCGACTGCAGGTCCGACGAGTAACGCGCGTATATGGCGGTGGTCATGGCCTTGACTCTCGGGCTAGTTGACGCCCGATCATCCGCGCTAGCTCCTTCAACGAGTCAACAGTCTCAGGCGGCAAGCGCCTAAGTTCCGCGTCCAAACTCACAGCAGAAAGCGCGTCCGGTCGTGGAGCGTGTGTGCTTGCGGGTGGTGGAGAGCGAGAACTGGATCCCATCGCTGCCGAGCGTCCTTCACGCGCGCGAGACCAAGTTCTCGATCGCGGACAAGCATTTGCACGCACCAGCGCTGGGGCGGGAAAAACGGGAAACCAGCGGAAACCAGAACGTCCTTGCATCGCGCGAGCGCGCCATCTGAGATTCGCCATCCGCGAGGTCAAGATCGGCGTCCTCGATAGCCCTCGCAGCGATGCAGCCACCCGGCGATCGCCTTAGTGGTCTCGATAAAGCAAGCGATGGCGAACGCCATGCCCGCCTCGAACCATTCGCCCGCAATGAAATGAATGCCGGCATAGACAATGAAGATGGCGCCGCCCCAGCGTACAAGCGCAACGCCGGCAGCGACGATCGCGACGATCGCGATGACGTGTCCTAACATCCTTGCCTCCGTCCGAAGGGTCGGCTGCGGAGTTGAGCGCCGTACTTCTTGCGCCGCTCGAATTGGCTGAGCGTGGCGTCATTGAGACGTTTGACCTTCCAGATCGCCTTAATGTCGCGCAGCGTTTTGACCTTGTGACACTTCTCACACATGAGCTGGTCGGGCTTGGCGCGGCGCCAGGTGAAGGGCGTTGAGTGTTCACCGATGAGGTTCTCGGTTTCCTCGCAATCATCGACGCAGCATTGGCCTCCCTGCTTCAAAAGCAGGTCTTCATATTCGCGCGCAGTTAGATAGAGCCGTGCCATGGCGCAGCGCTTTCCATTCTGATTTGGAAGGAGGGCGCTGCGGCGTCGACGAGAATGGCCGTGGTTGGCCAAACGGTCCCTCAGAACAAAGCTAGCACAAACCGTACAACACGCAAAGCCTATCGGTTCAGTCCTGTCGGCAAGCGCAGGGCTTTCGACAGTTGTCGCTCTGGTGTGCGCGCAAGGTCCTGCGTGCGTGTACGTATCAGCGATTTGCGGATGTCGAGGTGCAGCTCCATCGCCTTCAACGCATCCTGCCATCCAGGTGAAAATTCGAACACGTTGCGGCGTATTTCCGTGGCCAGTCCGAGCCGGCGCAATTCGTGCGCGCGTGCCTTGAGCGCATCCGTCATTTCCGCGGCTCGATTGGGCGCTTCTAGCTCAGCGACGCGAATGCGGCCGTTCGGATCAAGCTGCGCCGCGATCATGCGATCTAGCCGGGTGGGGCGGTGCGCGCGCGTTTCACGATCAAGGGCTAGGCGCGCGTCGGCGCGCCCCCGTTTTCCCAGCCGCTCTGTTGCCACGTCGCGGGCGATCGAGCGGAAACCATGGGAAACAAACTCACGCGGCAGCACTAGATCCCGCCCGTCCAACGCGCGTCCGCGGATGATGATGTGCGTGTGTGGATTGTCGGTATCCCAGTGATCGACCGCCACCCATTGCAAACTGGTTCCAAGCGCCCGCTCAGCGCGGCGCATCACCTCGCGGGTGTAGGAACGAAGCTCCTTCAGGCGTGAGCCATTCTCCGCGGAGAGAATAATGCGAAAGTGCCGCCGATCGTCGCGCGCCCACTCCGCTGCTCGCGACGCGCCGTTAACGCCTTCAGTGAGCGCATCATAGAAGACCGACAATTCGGCGCCACGCTCCAAATTGCGTGCAGGCGCCTGGGCGCGCGCCTCGGCGTCAGCTGAGCGCGAGTCCGATGACGCCTCGGTTCGCTCCGCCGGCAACTCGAGCGGCCGCGCTGCGGCGTCCCTGGCGACGTACCGGGCGTGCGCGCGCAACGCAGCGGCGCCACCGCCGCCATGACTGAAATAATGAACCTTCACCATCGCTCGCTGTCGGGCGTCGAACGCAAACTTGCCAACCTGGCCCTGCTTGAGTTTGCGGGCCTTGCCCGTGCGCTTCTGCAGCGCAGAGGAAAGGGAGGACATCGATCCGCCGCCGGCGGTCTTGCGCCCACGCCCCTCGTGACGGCCCTTGAGACTCTCCGCATTGATCGAGCGCGCCATGTTGAGCGGCGCGCCAGGAGAGAACACTTCGCCGCGCGTAGCATCACGCAGCAATTTGGAGAAACGGAAGCGCGGTTCTGTGTTCGGCGTCATGCGAAACTAAGGTCAGAGTGGTTTAGGGTGTCGCGCACCCTGCGATGATCGCTGACACCTTGCATTTGTGCGAGCGATTTCAGGCGCAACGCGAACGAAGCGACCCTCCCTTTATCTTGCCTTACACCCTACTTTTCTTTCAGCGACCCAGTTCTCAACGGAAATCTGCAACCCACACCCTACAAGTAGGGCGCGCTCATTGGGGGAAGCTCACAAT
Organism: uncultured Terricaulis sp.; assembly: GCA_964446305.1. Classification (GTDB taxonomy): domain Bacteria; phylum Pseudomonadota; class Alphaproteobacteria; order Caulobacterales; family Aquidulcibacteraceae; genus Vitreimonas. The sequence goes on from CAYUOC010000051.1 coordinate 4,046, forward strand.
CTCTGCCAGACGCCTTCGATAGCGTCCTCGCGCACAATGCCGAAATATCGGCTGTCAAAACTGTCCGCCGTCTCGCCCATCAGGAACATCTCGCCCGCATGCAACACATGGCAGCCTTCCCATGTCGGCAATGGGCGTCCTGCGCTGTCGTGCGCCGCTCGCGTGAGGGTTTCCGCGCCGACGCGCACGCTGTCGCCATCACCACACACGCGCACGCCCGCGCGTGCTGCGACCCGCTTGATGAAACGATCGCCGATGTCGGTGAAGTGGCGCATCGCGGCGTAATCTCTCGCCACGTCCGCCGCGCGCACGGTCACGAACGCGCCTTCGCGCACCGGCGCATCGGATCGCACATAAAGGCCGGTCGGCACCGATGGCGTTGCGTTGAAGAGCACGACATCGCGCCGGTTCAATTCAGCCGCCGCCAGCAGCGCGACCGCGCCGGCGGAGAGAACAAGAGCGATCAGTGCGCGACGCTTCATCAAGGGGAAGGTTCAGCACACGGCGTTCCGGCATCAAGCGCTCTCGCCTCTCACGGTCGCCGATCGCCAAAAGGGGCGGGTGGGCGGGGTCTTGCGACAGGGATCGAAGCCGGATGGCCGAGACCCGCGTCAGCGGCGGCTCGGTGCGCGAGCACGACAGCCCGGCGCCGGCGCAGCCGGCGGTCGCCCAAGCTAAATCTCAACAACGGCGCAATCTGCCAGACTGCGATCGCGAGCGCATCCGGCGGACACGCGAGCGACGAATGGCGTGCGCGCAGGGTGGGCGGGTGGGATCTTGCTCTAACGCGGCGTTCGCGTCGCCGGCTGGCGGAAGCAAAGGAGCTGGGCATGCGAGGATTGGGTGCGTTCCAGATGGCGCAGATGAAGCACCGCGACGCCAGAGTGGCGCAGCTGTGTCAGCACCTCCATCAGGCCATCGACCTCCTGGAGCAGATCGCGACTGTTCCATTCCGTGAGCCGGAAAAGCCTGCGCCGCCGTCCCCGCCGCCCGCGCCGCCGGTCGTGATGGCGCCCGCGCCGGAGAAGCTGATCTATACGATCAAGGAGGCGCGGGCCGCGCTCGGCGTCGGGACGACCACGCTCTATAAGGAGATCGCAGAGGGGCGGCTTGCGACCATCAAGCTCGGCAGTCGGACCCTGATCCCCGGCGACGCGTTGCGCGCCTGGGTCGCGGCTCTGCCGCCGACCAAGCGAACATGAGCAAATCCGGACCAGGGAAGGCCGTAGGCCGCTCATCGCGTGTAGAACATATATATGCTATTGAAACGAACCAGAAAGAATATATGTGTTATGTCTTGTCTAAAGGTCTAACACATATGCGTTCTGTAGCCCCCGCTGAGACCCTGGCTCGCAAGCAGCTTGAGCGCCGTCTTGCGCCCCTGCGCAAGGCGCCCGACTTCGCACGTCCAGCCCGCGGCTGGGTCAAGGCCATCCGCGAAGCCCTGGGTATGACCGCAACCCAGCTCGGCGCCCGCATCAGCGTCTCCCAATCCCGCATCGCCCGGATCGAACGGGACGAGGCCGAGGATGCGGTGACGCTCGCCACGTTGCGCCGTGTTGCCGAAGGCCTCGACTGCACCTTGGTCTATGCGCTGGTGCCGAACCAGCCGCTGGACGAGATGCTGAAGACGCGCGCGCGCGCGGCGGCCGACGTCCAGCTCAAGCGCACGCATCATTCGATGCGGCTGGAGAACCAGGCGCTGGACAAGGGCGACCTAGAGCAAGAACGCGAACGTCTGGCCGCGGAGATCATGGCCGGCGATCCGCGCCGTCTATGGGATAGCCCATGAGCGATCCGCTGTTCGATGGCGACGACGAAGCCAACACGCCGCTGGCGCCAGAGGAGCGTGATGGGCTCATTCCGAGTTACATCACGCTCCGGCGCGAGCTGAACGAGGCCGAGCAGGTCAATATCGACAAGGGCGACCGCTGGGCCTTCAACCCGCGCGCCCGCCACGACATCCTCAGCGAGGATTTCATCTGCGCGCTGCACAAGCGCATGTACGGCGATGTCTGGCGCTGGGCCGGGCAGTTCCGAACCAGCGAGCGCAATATCGGCGTCGAGCCCTGGAAGATCGCGCCCGATCTCCGCGTGCTGCTCGACGACACGAAATTCTGGATCGACCACCAGACCTATCCGCCCGACGAGATCGCGATCCGCTTCCATCACCGCCTGGTGGCGATCCACCCGTTTCCGAACGGCAATGGCCGCTGCTCCCGCCTCGCCGCCGACCTGCTTGCCCTTCGCCTTGGCCAAGCCCGCTTCACCTGGGGCAGCGCCAACCTCGTCGCCATCGCCGAAACCCGCCGCGCCTATGTCGCCGCACTCCAGGCGGCCGATCGCGGAGATATTGGGCCGTTGATGTCGTTCGCGCGGAGCTAAAGCGGGCGCTCAAAAGGGAAAGTGAACAAGTTTCTATGTTTGTTCCGCGCGAATCACGACTAAATCTGCGGTGATGTCACATGCTCAAAGCGTCGCGGCCTTAAGGGGGCTGCTTGATCCTCAAAATGACGCCCGGCCCAACTTTCTAATGGGGGCTGGGGCATCGTTTTCGTCTGGCGTGCCGCTTGCCGCCGAGGGCGTCAGGCGGTTGGCGAAGCAGGTCTATTCCGACCTGGTGCTGGGCCGTAAGACGCTGCCCGAGCACATCAAGACCTCAGAATGGGTGAGCTGGCTGCAAGGTCAGACTTGGTTTTTGCACGGCGACGATCGGCTCGCCGAGAACTTCCCACTTGTTATCGAACACGCCCTGAAGCCCGAGGCCTATCGCCGGCGCGTGCTCATGGACCTCGTCGCCGTCAAAGGGGAAATCGGACCCGGCTATCGAGCCTACGCCGAACTTGTGTTGCGCGGACTTGCGGGCACAGCGCTCACCACCAACTTCGATCTCGGCCTGCCCAAGGCGCTTGGCGACAAGCAGCCTCACATTCGGCACGTCGCCGAAGTGAACCGCGGCCAAGATGACTTCGCCGAGTTTGGGCTCTATTCGCGCGCGCAAATCGTATGGCTGCACGGAAAGGCCGAGCAGTACACGGACCGCAACCTGATCGAGGAGACACGCGCGCTCGACGCCAAACTCCTTGAGCACGTCAAGCCACTGGTCGACTCGGCGCCGCTAATCGTTGTCGGCTATCGCGGCGCGGAAGCTTCGATCATGCATTCGCTCCTGGGCGAGGAGTCCGGCCTAAAATTCCGCAATGGAATTTTCTGGTGCGTTCGCACCGGCGAAACGCTCCATCCGAATGTCGATGCTCTGGCCCGCCGCCTCGGCGTCAATTTCCAGATCTTGGAGATTGACGGATTCGATGAGTTGATGGGCGATCTGAACAAAGCGCTTGCCGGTGTCCAGCGTTTCGCAGATCCGCCGAACGTGGCTGCGGCGCAGTTCGATGATCAACCTGTAACAGACGCCACTTGGGCTGACGTCGATGCGGATTTGGCGCTTTCCACGCTCAAGACGTACTGTGAGAAGCTAGAACGCGGCGAGCTGTCATCGGGCCAGTTGCGTCCGTTGATGCGCGAACTTGGTCTATTGTTGAATGCCGATGGCGTGGAACGACCGAGCGTGGGCTGCATTCTGTTGTTCGGCCGCCAGCCTGAGCGCTTCTTTCCACACGCCATTATCTCCGCAACGCTCGACGGCAAGAAGCGGCAAGTGCTGCGCGGTAACTTGCTCAGTCAGCAAGATCAGGCGCTCGAATGGTTGGAGCAGGCCGAAGTCAATCCCAGCATCAAGGTCAAAGGCGTGCGCAAGCACGAGACGCGCAAGGCCTACTCAGAGCGAGCGTTGGTTGAGCTATTGGTGAACATGATCGTCCATCGCGATTACGAAGCTAAGGCCGCAGCGACGATTGAGGTGATCCCAAACACCGCCGTGCGGTTCGTCAATCCAAGCACGCAGGGTGCGGCCGCCAAGGCGCAGCTTAAGATGGACGCGGACGGCGTGTTTACGCCGGTACCTGAATTTAGCGATCTCAGAAACCGTGCGCTTTGCGACATCTTCTTTGGCATCAGCGCTATGGAACGAGCCGGCACGGGGCTTACCGACGCCGGCGAGCTTTCCCGCAAGCAGGGCGGGGGCGCATCCTTCGCCTATCCGCCAGGACGCGATCAATTTGTCGCCGAACTCTTTCGGCCCGAAGCCTCTGCGGGATCGGCGAGTGTAGCGAAGGACACTCGCCCGGTCGGGACATACTTCATCAATATGTTGCCGTTCGCGGCGATGCCTCAGACTGTAACATGGCTCAAGGTGAAGGCCGCGTCGTGGAGCGAACTCGAAGAAAACGTGCCGATGCATGAGGCCGGCGTGCTGCTGTTCGAGAAACACGCGGGCGCAATCTGGAGCTTCGCGCCGGCGGCGCTCCTTTCTTCGATATTCTCGCCCGTCCTGCTCGCTCCGGCGGAGGAGATTGCTATTTCCGACATGGAAAAGGACCCTGATCTTAGGCGCAAACTCTCATGGCTACTGCGGCGGCATTTCGAGGCGAAGCTCAAGGCCTTCGAGACGGACGGGCTCGTGCTTGAGCGCGCCAAGAAAAGGCCAGCGAAACGCGCGTACTTCCAAAGCCTCAATCTGCGAAACAGGCCGATCGTATATGACACGCCGGCCAAGAAGAACGTCAAACGCGACGTGGTGAAGCGGCGCGGCGACGACGCCAACACTTGGTTCGAGTGCGAAGGCTTCGGCTACGAGATCATCACGCTGGGTGGTGTCTGGGGCGTGCGAATCAAACCGTTCTACATGTTTGCAGGCCGCGATGGCGTTTCCCCGCTGCCGAATTACATGCGCGCCAGCAAATCGACCAAGCGTATCCGCTTTGACCGCAACGCGAATGTTGAAAGCGACCTCGTCTTCTGGGGGCGGTATCTCTCAAGCGGCGAACAAACCATCAATATTGGTGATCAGCACACAGGCGATCTCCTCCTGGAAGGCAGCTTCTATTCGGTCGATGTCCAGGAAGGAGGCTTGGTCGATGTCCCTCTCGCTCAAAATAAACGTACTGCCTGAGCCCGAGATCGCGTTCGCCAACGATGAACGCGATGTCGATCCCAAGCGCGGCCTTGCCGAAAAGGGCCCGGCTGATGCGCGGGGCGTGCGCACGATCCGAATTGGTTTGGTCGGTCTCACGGAGGACGTTGAGGCGGCTCGCCGATGGATCGCTGCGCTGCACGCGTTCCGCCCAGCCTTTGAGGGCAATTCCAGTCGTTATCGCAATTGGCCTGGCCTTGAGGCCGCGCTCGGCGCCAAATTCGAAGTCGAGGATCGTTTCGTCCGCGCGATCGAGTCTTCACAATACGATCTCCTGTTCAGAGATGTGCGCACCGGCAAGAATTTCGATCAATTGGTCGAGTTGTTTGAAGGCCGCATCAACAGTCTTTGTGACGACGAGAGGCCCGACTGTATCGTCGTCTGTTTGAAGCCCGAACTCGGCGATCTGCGCATCGCCAATCCGGGATTGACCCCTGAAGAGCGGCGCGCGCTCGAAGTTCTTCGCGCGGAAGAGGAAGACGGGCAGCTTGCGCTGTTTCAGCCGTCGCCGGAGGAGCTCCAGGCCGCCGAGGCGTTGCACACGGTTGCCGACGATCTCTTGTTTCGCACCTTCTATCGCGCGCTGAAGGCGCGCGTCATGACGCACACCGAACCTGTGCCAATTCAGGTTCTTAGACGGAGCACGATCGATCAGCCAGATGACAAGGGCCAGAGTCACGCGACACGCGCTTGGAACATTGCCGTCTCAATTTATTACAAGGCACGCGGCGTTCCGTGGCGGCCAGCCGATCTGCCGCGCAATGTCTGCTTTGTCGGTGTTTCGTTTCACCACCTGAAGAAGCGCGGCGGACACCTCGTCTATGCGAGCGTCGCGCAGGCCTATTCGACCGACATCCAGCCGTTCGCTTTGAAGGGCGCGAGTATCGATCACCAGCAACGCCGCGATCGGAGCCCTTATCTCAACGTCGCCCAATCGCGCCAGCTTATGGAGGACGTGCTCAAGGAGTATGAGGCCCGCGCTGGCGTGCTGCCGGATCGCGTCGTGATCCACAAGACTACGACCTACCAACCCGAGGAGGATGAAGGCTTCAGGGCTGCGGCGAAAGATAGAGTGGCGGCATGCGATCTCATTTGGTTACGCAGCACGCCATTCCGGATTGTCCGCAAGGGCATGCAGGAGCCATGGCGCGGGACACTCTGCACCGTCGATGACCAGAGTTATCTTTTCACTGCTGGTTATGTGCCGTGGTGGAACGAATATCCCGGCATGCACATCCCGGCGCCTATAGAAATTGGGTCGTCGGGCAAGACCGACATCGAAGCGCGGGCAAAGGAAATCCTTGCTCTCTCGAAGATGAATTGGAACTCTAGCGAAGGTATCGCCCGCTTGCCGATCACGCTGCTTTTCGCCAAGCGGGTGGGTGAGTTGATGGCCGAGCTTTCAGATAACGTACCGCCTAACCCGTCATATCGATTTTACATATAGAAGACGCTTCTGACGCACTTGATGTGAAGGTGCTGCTTGGCATAGGACGCGCCAGGGCAAGCGAGCGTGGGTTGAATGGCCAAGCGTCGGAGGTATTTCTTCCATAGTTTTCCCCGTCACCAGCAGGGAGAGACGCAGCAGGCTCACCGCGATCGCGCGCTTAAGATACTGGCCTTCATGATTGAGACGGGGCTCATCCTCGCTCCGGAAGTTGTCAGTTGGGACACGAGCGGTCTCGGGCACAAAGGGCAAACTCTTGATCTGTTGCAGCGACGCGCCTGCTTCACCGAACTGTCTCGGTCCGAGCTGGGGCCACACATGAGGGTGTTCGGTCCGATCTCTCTGAGGTTTGATATCGCCGCGCTCCGAGGTGTGGGGCTGATGCCGGTTCAGTATGCACCGCAGGCGGTGGGGGAGTCTCTACTCGCCCGGATCAATTTGTTTATGGCCAATTCCGCTTGGCACACCCGCGAGGTTCTCCAGCGTCTTTATGAAATGAGGGAGATGGTTGATCCCGAGGCGGCAATAAAAACGTATGGCACCCCACTCGATCCAGACTGTGTGTTGACGCTGAACAACACGGATCAAGCGGGGAACGTCGTTGCGAAATATCAGGTGCCAGCTTCGACCATAAATGATTTCATGAAGCACATCGGGTTCGGAAACATTCCGTTCGAACATAGCGTGGGAATGCTCGATCTCTTTCTCAGTACGCTTTATCCGACCGACAACACTCATACGAGCGAATTGCTGGGCTACTATCGGCAACGCGAATGGCGGCTGATAGCTGGCGATATGGCGTTTAATGGTCGTCCGATGGGCCGAAGTTTATCTGCGAAAGAGACGGCGCGTTTAACCGACATTGATCCACACTTTTGGGGTCGCGATGTGACATTCAAAGGAAAAACAAGTCCGCGCCACGCACTGGCGCAAGTTTATGACCCGGCCGCTGAGTGGCGCTTCTTCGACCTCGTCCAGGAAGTCGTAGCGCCGAAGGACTTGCTTGGAAAAATAACGCCGATGCTCCAGGGCACGTCGGTGCGCCTTTCCACGCGCGGCAATATCGGCTGACTCAGGAGCGCATTAAGGCGCCTCTAACTCTGCCTTCGGCGGCGCACCTCTTACAATTTCCGGAAGCGCGTGGATGATGCGCAGTAATTGCTGTTGCGCGCTTGCGATCACGCCGTCGCGTTCAATTCCTGTTGGAAGCGTGATCGGAACGCTGACCAGCCGCTGTTGCTCCCAGTATCGGATGTCGACGGCATGTAGCGCCTGCTTGATGGCGGGTGATGGCGTCGTGCGTTTCCAGGAATCGCCCGAAATATCCAACCAAAGGGGCGATTGGCCAAACGCCGACCAATTGTTGGCGTTGAAAGCGAGGAACGCCCCATTGCCCCGGAGATAGAGATATCGACCGGCGTAACCCCAGCCGGCTGTCGCTCTGAGGCCTGAGACATCCGCCAGCCCCAGTCGGACTAGACCCTCAGTAAGGTCGTTGGAGAGCGTTTCGAATTGAACAACACGCCTCCCCAATGGCGACGTAAGCTCTTCCGACGAAAGCGGGAGGAAGGCGTCAGTGTCCATGTGCTCGCAAAGCGATTGGAGCTGCCTGACATCGGCCGCCGTCTCCGCTTCAGCGGCTGCCGCCGCTTCTTGCTCAAGCAGGAGGAGAAGCGAACGCCAGCTAACGGCCGCGACGATGTGGTCGCCCGTCACGATAGCGAGTGCGCCTGGCTGTCCATTGAGGGCCGCTGCCGGCATGCCGCGCTCGGAAATCCTGCGCTCGAGTTCGTGCCAAAGCGATGTGAGGCGTGCTTCTGGCGCTACAAAGAGTAGAACGCCTGGCTGACGCATTGCTGCGAGATAGCCGTTTGGCTGAGCTTCCGTGAGCCCGGCCCAGAACTTCACTTCCATCAAGAGCGATCGATTCCCTTCCGCGTCCATGCCGCACAAATCCGGCCGAGAAAGGTCTTTATGACTCGATTGCGTTTCATACCGTTCCAGATTGAGATTCTTCGCAGTGATGGTTTCGATAAGGCGGTTCAAGCCCGTCCGGGCCGGCGCCGACCGCTGCAGAATGTAGGCAAGTGCTTCGGTCGCCAGATTTTCCGGGTGACTTGAAAAACGCAGGGCGAGGTGAGACAGGACGGCCATCAGACTAACTCCGTCGGTCGGCGGTAGCCGCTTGGCTTCCCGCGATTTGACCGGCGTCGAGATCGGCCAGGAATTCGGACGCGGGCGCGACGCCGGTCACATAAAGCGCGTCTCTTGCGCGCGTGCAGGCGACGTAAAGAAGGTGCCGCTCGGTCTGGTAGGCTTCATCGAGTTCGACTTCGTCCGCCGCGGTCTGGATGCGGGCCTCAAGGGGCAAGACGTTAGCGTCGCAGGCCATGACGATTACGGCTTTAAATTCGAGGCCCTTAGCAAGATGCATCGTGCCGACGCTGACGCGACCGTTACGCTCCACGATGCGCTCCGACAATTCAAGCGCTGGCAGCCCGGACACAGCAACGACACGCCGAGCGCGAGGCAGCTCTGCGTCGGTGCGCACGAAGACGGCGATGTCTTCGGCGTTAACGCCTTGTCCCATTAAACGCCTCAGCAATTCCGCGACGTGCTGAACCTCAGCATCGGCATCGGCATGGCGGGAGATAATCGGGTGAGGGCCGTTGAATGTTGAGACAGCCCCGCCACGATTGTCGTCCATGCCATCAGCGTCGCGCACGCTGGCGGGGAGTAGCCGATCTGCGGTCTGCCGAATTTGATGCGATGTCCGGTAATTCACGCGAAGAGTTGTCGAGCGCCCGCGGACGTCCACGCCCAAAGCCTGCCAGGAGAAGGGCGGCACAAAAATACGCTGGCCGAGGTCGCCAGCAAAGAACAGTGCATTCGCCGACACCGGCGCCAGCGCAGAAAGCAGGCGGAGGTCTGGCACGGCCAGGTCCTGCGCTTCATCCACCACAATATGCGTGAACGGTTTGGCGTCACGTCCGCGATGATAGTCGGCGACGAGCGCCATGACCTGCGCCCCGCTATACATGCCGCGCGCGGCGATCGAGGCTCGCACCGTGTCGAAGATTGGCCAGATGCGCGCGCGTTGCTGCGCGCCTAGCCGCTTCGCGCGGCCGGTGCGTGGTACTTTGGCGTATTCTTCTTCAGACGTGACCTGCCAAGGATCGATGACGTTGGTCCACTCCGAGAGCAGGAAACGCGTGGAGAATTCTGTATGCCCCGCAGTTGCGCGGGCCTTCTCAAGCGCCGTTTCCACAATCGTCGACGATGCGATGAAAGGTTTTGCGGCGTTGATCAGCTGAAAGAGTTCGTCAGCAATCCCTTGAAACGACGCCACCACAACGCGCGGCACGACATCCGCGTGCGGCCCAAGCAGGATGCGGACCTTGCGCTCCAACTCGTCCGCGAGCGGCTGAGAGAAGGTGGCGAGGAGCACGCGCGCCTCGGCTGAAGACTGCGCCATGCGGGCCGCGCGGTGCAGCGCCACAACGGTCTTGCCAGTCCCAGCAGCGCCGACCACGCGCGCCGGGCCGCCATAGTTTGCCTCGACGATCGAGCGCTGGGATGGGTGAAGGTAGACCGTCCATTTGTCCCATGGTGCGTCGAGCGCGGTTTGCAATTCGGTGACGTCGTCGATGATGCGGAAGCGACGCAACGCGTCGGGGTGTTGCAGCGGATTGGCTGCGGGCAACGGTGCGGGTTTTTCCAGCCGCCCGCCGGCTGCGTAGGCGAGCAGAGCCTCGCCGGCCTCGGCGGGCAGGTGGACCGCGAGTTCAAGGAAGCGATCTTCGCTTTCGGCCGCGAGAACATCGCTTACCCAATCGTTGGGCACACCAACGGCGAGCAGGTCTTCCGGACGCAGTTTCGCAAATATGCTTGTCGCGCTCTTCGGCGCGCTCACGGCTACTTCCTCGACGCGTTCACGCACCTCGACAATTTGCGTGGCGCCGGTTGTCGGGTGCGTTTCGATGCGGCGACGCTCGGCCCAGTCATAAGCATCGTCATGGTGGCCGACATAGGCGAGCAACAAGCTGGACGCGGTCTTATGCACGATGATGCGAAGGTCGCGGTTGACGCGGATTGACCAGAAATTGGCATCCTTCGATCGTTCGATGCGATGGAATTGCAATCCCGGCGATGAAGGATCGAGCTGGAGATCGAGGGCACTCGCCTTGGCCGCTTTCTGGTCCTGCGCTGGTAGCCGAGCCAAGCTGTCGACGAAGGTGGAGGCGAGATGGAAATTCACGGAAACCTCACCCTTCAAAGGTCGGTATGAAAAAGCCAAGCGAGCCCTTGCATGGCCGAAAGGAGAGACGCCGCGGATTGCGCAGCACCCAGCCGAAATATCCGGCTTCATGCCAAGGCGAACCGCTCGTCTGCAAGCAATCGACGATATCGACGGCGCCGACAATGCCGCCATACTCGACATCGGACGGGATGCGGCAGCGCAGGCGCTCGCGAACTTCAGCGCTCAGCCGAGCAAATTGGCTCGTTGCTGCGGACGCGTGAATAAGGATCGTGCCTCGAATGTTGGTGCGCCGAGACCGGTTCTCGACGTCCTTGCGCCCGTTGACGATGAGCCAGGCCCAAGGCTGACGCACGGCCAGCGCGCGCGTTGCCGCAAGCGTTGGCGTCCAGCGGGCCAGCGGCGTCATACGGGAAAGACTTTCATCACCTCATCGCCGAAGTGGTTGATGACCTTCACAGCGATACGTTTGGTGTCGGGGCGTTTGAAGGGCCGGGAGACCTCGGAATAGAGGCTCGCCCACGCGGCCTCATCGATCTCGGCCTTCAACGCCGTCTTGAGCGCTTTGTAAGGATCGTTGGCGCCGAGGAAGTAGGCATGGCGCACGAAGAAACTCTCTTCGTTGTAGTCGGTGTCAATGAACCAAGCCGCGACGCCTTTGGTGTCATTGGATCGGATTTCGCCGGTATTAGGATCGAACACATCGATGCCTTTGACCCGGACGCGCAACGTCCCGTCGCCCTGATCCTCGATGTCGATGTCCGGCTCGCCGAATACGACGAAGAGATTGCCCTTGCCGGTGTTCTTCAATTCCCCGCCCATGTGCAGGTCTGGGTTCATCTTGGCCTTCAAGATGGGCAGGGCGCCCAACCGGTTGATGTTGGCGTGCGCATCGAAGTTAAAGGCGCAGGCGATCAGGGCGTCGAAGCGGTTCTCGGTGGCTTCGCGCGCCGCAGCCGCAAGATCGACGCGCGACAGCGTGCCGAACTCCGGGCCGATAAACACCGCCGCGCGGCGTTCCTTCTCGCCTTCCATGAAGCGGGCTTCGGCGTTGACATATTCGCCGGGCCAACCCTGGACGCTCAAGAATTTAATGGTGTCGCGCTTCTCGGCCTGATGAACGCCAGTTGAGCGCAGATATTCAAGCACCAGCTCGGCGAAGTCGGTCGGCGGCGTGATGAACTTGGTGCGGCGACGCTTGCCTTTCTCGGCGTCGGCGAGATCAGCCAACTCTTCTTCGTCAGCTGGCACAACGCGGTGCGGCGAGAGGCTTTCAACCGTAAACGGACCGGCGACGCGGATTCGACTGTTATCCTGATATGGACGGTCGTAGAGCAACTCGACGTCGGCATTCTTGGCGATTGACGCGTCGATTTCCTTTTGCCGCGCAATCCGCGCGTCCCACCATTTGGCGTGAGCATCCTTTGCTGTTGCGCTCCAGCCGCTGTCCGCGTCACGCGGGATTTCCCATTCTTGCCATTTCATGCCAAGCGCGTTGTTCAGTGCTTCTCGGAGTGGCTCCAGGGTTCGCTGGGCCGTTTCCCAAATGACATCGATCTCGGCGTTGTTGGCGATAGATTTCAGGGTCACATGGGGCGCACGCTCATATACGAAGCCCAGCCGCACATCGCCGCTAACAGGCGCTTCTGGCAAAATTTTTCCGGAGACTTGCATCTCCTTCTCTCGCCCTTCTTTGCTGTCGGCGAGCATATAGAAGGGATAGCGCGCGCTCATTAGGCGCGTCCGCGCCAAGGCCAGCGCCACCCGTGAAGTATCAACAGTTATCCAGCGTCGGCCCCATTGCTCCGCAACCGCAGCTGTAGTCCCTGAGCCGCACGTGGGATCGAGGACTAAATCGCCGGGATCGGTAGTCATGAGCATGCATCGTTCCACGACCTTTGGGACGGTCTCGACTACATACCGCTTCGACAGGCGATCCTGCGTATCGGACCATACATCGGTGAAAGAGAAGATTGGAAAATCGGCAATTCGGCGCTCGTAATAGACCATATTCTTGAGAGGGATCAGCCTGTCAGCCATTCCCAGTCGAGCCATTCCGGTCAAATGCGTCTTCCAGTTCCGTTCCCGCCCAGTGTCGTAGTGGAAGTTTCGATAGGAAAAGGGGACGGAGGTTGTCGCTCGATAGCCAGCGGAGATGAGCGGTGTTTCCGTGTAGATGTGATTTCCTTCGACCAGAACAGAAGGATCATCCAACTCCTGAGCGGTTACACCTCGTCGCTCGCCCCACTGGGTGCGCACCTTGTTGTATCGACCGCCGAACTCGCCGCCTGCTTCCTTGTCCAAGAACAGACGGCGGAATTTGATTTTGGAAATATCGCGCGCGAACCAGACGAGGTAGTCGTGGGGCGACGCAAGCAAATCATCTGTGGCGCCGCTGTTCTTTGCGAAGGTAATCGTGCTGCAGTAGTTATCTTCGCCGAACACCTCGTCCATGAGTGCTCGCACCCGGTGCACGTTCTCATCTCCAATCTGTACGAAAATGCTGCCGCTCTCGGTTAGCAGTTCGCGCATGACGGTGAGACGATCGCGCAAGTAGGTGAGATAGGAATGGATGCCGTCCTTCCAAGTGTCGCGGAAGGCCTTGATCTGCTCAGGCTCGCGGCTGATGTCGGCTTGCTTTCCGTCTTTCACATCACGCGAGAGCGTTGATACCTGCCAATTGGAATTGAATTTGATCCCGTAAGGCGGATCGAAATAGATGCACTGGACTTTGCCGCGTAGCGCCTCGCGTTGGGCGAGGCTCGCCATCACCGCGAGGCTATCGCCCAGGATCATCCGATTAGACCAGTGCTGACCGTGTTGGTAGAATTCGGTGCGCTGATCCGGCTCCAGGCCGTTAAAGTCGGCAAACAGATCGAGCATGGGCGCCGGCTCGTCCTTCTTGGACTGCCGCTGCAATTCGTCGATCAGGGCCTTCGGGTGAATCTTTTCCTGGATGTAGATCGGTGGCGCATTCACGACGAGGTCAGACCAGTCCTGCCGGTCCTTGCCGCGCCATACGAGCTGCGCGTCGCCGATTTCGATTTCGCCGGTTTCGGCCAAGCGCTTTACTTGCTCCTTGGTGAGACGAATGCGTGCGCCATTCCAAACGATCTGCGGATCGAGGTCCTTGTCGCGCGCACGCTCCGAGCCGGCCTTCAACGGTGTCGCGCGCTCGAAGCGGATGGGCGGTGTTGGCGCCATTTCTTCGACGCGTTCGGCGATCGATTGAAGCTCAGCCGTAGGCGCATTGCGTCGCCGTACGCTATCGTGCGTGATCGTCTCGACCTTCTTCGGCTTCGCTTGCCTAGGTGTACGCGCCATCAGTGCTTTTCCTTGAGCTGTTCGGACAGCACGGCATCAACCAGCGCGTCGAACTTGGCTTCGATGTCATAGGGCTCTGTGAACTCGGCGAAGGCCCAACGGCCGAACGTGCCGAGATTGTTTACGCCCGGAACCCAGAGTGTCGTAATTGTGTCGGCTTTGGCCTGCGCATCCTTGCCGCGATAGCCCTTTGTTTCGAGGATCAAGTGCAGCGGCTCCGCTTCACCCGTTTCGAGCTGGACGACGAAGTCCGGCAGATATTTCCGCGCTACCGCGCCGTCGCGATAGGGCACTTCAAACCCAAGCCCTTGGTTTTTAACGTAGGTGCGAACACGATTGTTGCGCTCTATGCATCGGGCGAGTTCGCCCTCCCACGAAGAATCCATGACGACGTAATTGACATGGCTCCGCCGCGCGTCTGTGCGCCATGTGTCCTTCGACGTGTTGAACGAAACGAACCGCGAGGAGCCTTTGGGATTGTAGGCGTCCAGGACGGCCTTGATGCGTTTCTCGCCGCCCGATCCGCGTTGGATGGCGTTGTAGATGCGATTGGCCGCTTCTTCTGCCATTTCGTGATAGGTGATGGTGGCGATCGGCACGCCTTTGGCGACGAGCCATCCTTCATCGACCCAGCGGCGCACGATGGTGCGCAGTTGGCCGAAGAGATGAAGCGGCGGGTCTTCGCCATGATCGCGAAACCGTGTGTAAAGAATATGCTTGGCGATGTGGAAGGCGATCGTCGAAGGGCGAATGTCGTCCAATGACACCTTCAACTCGTTGCCTTCGCCGACAATGCCTTCCAACAGAACGGTGCAGGGGCCAATCCGCTCCGGATTCAACTCGAAACGGCTATCGTCGGTGAAGTTGGCTTCAAGGAAATCATGAGGCAGTTCTGTTCGATAGCCTTCTACGCGGGGGAAGGTGATCTCAAGGGCGGCGCGATCCTTCACGGCTTGGACGCGCACGGTTGGTTTGGGCGGCTTGACGATCGCCACTACCGGCTTGGCAGCGAAGTCGAACGGGATGCCCATGATGTCGGCATATTCAACGTCGAACAGGTTCTCTTCGTTGAGCTCGTAGGACTGCCGGCGAAGCGCGCGACCAACAACCTGTTCGCAGAGCAATTGCGTGCCGAAAGCGCGAACCCCGAGAATGTGCGTGACGGTGTTGGTGTCCCACCCCTCGGTCAGCATCGACACGGACACGACGCAGCGAATCGACTCGCCGAGACGACCGGCTTTGCCTACGGTGTTCATCACCTCGCGCAACAAATCCTGATCAGTGATGTTCTCGCCTGCGCGCGGATCGCCAGTGCGCTCACGCAGCTCCCGACGGAATTGCTCGATCTCCATCTCCGCCATGCCGCGGAAGGCCGGGTCGAGCGCCTCGCCAGATTCGAGCTGGGCGCTGTCGATCAGAAGCGTGCGCGGAATTCCGTAACGGTTCCCGTGCTCGTCATAATTCCTGAAGAGCTCCAGGTGGCCCTGATGCTGGTTGATCAGATCGCCATCGGCGTTGGGCCGATCCCAGCCAGCAATCCACTCGTAGAGGAGTTTTGAGGTGGCAGTGTTGTTGCAGACGACAATGAACACCGGCGGCACGTTGATCCCGGCGCGCTCCCACTCCTGATGCACCAGCTTGTAATGGCCGTAGAGCGCATGGAGCGCGGTGCGCAGTTCGTTTGGTATCGAAAGCGGGTCGATCTCGCCGGACTTGCCCGCGCCTTTTTTCGGCATGCGTTTGCCGATGTGTTTCCAAAGGTCGCGGTATATCGGCGTGTCGGTTGAACCAACCTGGTTGTCCGCGACGGGCACGCGCGGCAACTTGACGATACCGCACTCGATTGCATCGATTAGGGAGAAGTCGCTGACCACCCAAGGAAACAGTGTGCCCTCGGCGTACCCCGAGCCGCTGAGGAAGAAGGGGGTGGCCGACAGATCGTAGACCCCCCGGACACCAACTTTGCGATTCAGAGCTTCGATGCCGGAAATCCAAAGGCGCGCAGCCTCGTTGTTCTCCTTTGCTTCCTTCTTGTCCTCTGCAGCCAACTCGGCGTCCTCGTCGGACTCCGGCTTCTCCCGGTAGCAGTGGTGCGCTTCATCGTTCAGAACGACCACGTCTTTAAGCGCGAGAAGATCGCCGCAAGCGCGACGAAGCATCTCGCCTTCCGTTTCGATCGTATCAGGCGGCGCATCGCGTCCTTGCAACAGCGATCGACCCACCTTTGAAACGTCCATCGTCTCACGCCTCTTGAAAGCGTGATAATTGGTGATCACGATTTTGGCTTTGCCAATGTCGCCAATCAGCTCGGGCGGAACGATGTCGCGCGTCTTATAATAATTGTCTGGGTCTTCGGGTTGCAGAACACGAAGCCGATCTTTGATTGTGATACCCGGCGTCACGATCAGAAAGCCGCGACTGAAAGTCTTACTGCTTTGCGTTCGGACGGCGTTTAGGGCCTGCCAAGCGATCAGCATCGCCATGACCGTTGTCTTACCGGCGCCGGTAGCCATTTTCATAGCAAGACGTAGAATTTCTGGATTGGCCTCGGCGTTGGCGTTGAGCAGGTGCGCCCAGACCCGCTCGTCGCGTGTGTAATTCTTGGGGTCTTTGTCGCTTCGCGGACGCCGCGCGACTTCTGTTAGCCAGATCGCCGTTTCCACTGCCTCAAGCTGGCAAAAGAAGGGACGCGGTCCTTCAAACTGGTCGGAGCGCCAATGTTGGAGCAGGCGCGCTGTTGTCGGTGTGACGCTCCAATCCGCGGGATTGGGTAAGTTACGCCATGAGGAAATCAGGCCGCGGATTTCATTGATGATCGGATGCGGATCGTACTTCTGCTTTTCCGTGGAAGCGCCGGCGTCGTCGCCGAAATTGAACCCGCTCTGTCGGTTGACGGCGCGTCGCGCGCGCGATTGCGGCACGGGCGTAATGAACTGCGAAGGACGACGACCGGCGCGCGGCTCTTCATCCAAGGGTTGGCCGAACGGATCGAGCGCATGGTGAAGCGCCGGCTCGACGTATGGCGAGTTCAGTATTGGTCGTTCAAAGAAAGAATTCGCCACCCCAGTACCCCGCCGCTCAAGTCGTTCGCTGAGGCGGCGTCAACCTATGCAGCCCCGTATCGGAGCCTTCCGCCCAGGGTGCTCACAGGTCTCCGGATACCCTGAAGGTCTTCGATTCGGCCCCAGTATGAGCATGATAGCATCCCGAGACCATTAGGAAACTCCGGGTTGAACTGGGGGCCCGAAGGGGTGCTGACGCCGCCCGAGCGGCGCCAGCGAACGACTGTCAGGCCGCCTCAGCAGTTTCGGCCATGCCCTTGGAGCGCACATGCCCTTCGCCGGGATCGACGGCGACGAAGACCTTGCCGGTCCATTTGCCGGACGCCT